>JABDII010000267.1 GCA_013003805.1 Gemmatimonadales bacterium | reverse complement strand
GTTGAAGACGACCCCCGCGACGAGAATTTCGAGGCCTTGCAGGAGAACCTTCGCCGGCTCGAGAGGATGACCGACCAGGCTGGCCGACCGCTCCGGGTGGTCCCCCTCCCCATGCCGCCACCGGTCTACTACGAAGGGGAACGACTCCCCGCAAGCTACGCGAACTTCTACATTGCCAATGGAGTGGTGCTGGTCCCAGCCTACGAAGCGGCACGAGACGAAGTTGCCCGCCAGGTGCTCCAGTCACTCTTCCCCGCTCGGCGGGTCATCCTCATCGAGAGTCGGGACTTGGTCTGGGGGCTGGGCAGCTTCCACTGCGTGACACAGCAGTGGCCGGCCTGCTAGACTGGAGACGCGGTCGCCACCGCTTCCCGCAATACCTCGAGTAATGCCGCGATGTCCACGGCGTCGTTATACACGTGAGGTGAAACCCGAACCGCATCGCCTCGGACCGACACGGATATTCCACGCAACGCCAGCATCGCCTGGAGGTCGGCGCGCCTGACCCCCGGAGGCACCCGAAGGCCAAAGAGATGGGGAGCCTGCCACGCGTCGTCTTCGATGCCGTAACCGAGCCGCCGGGCCTCCTCGCGGAAGTCGGCCGTGAGCGCGCGGCAATACGCCTCGATCTCCTCGACGCCCCACCCCAAGATCTGCTCGAGGGCCGCCAGCAGCATCGGCATCAGAATGAAGTTGCTGCTCTCGCCCATGTCGTAGCGCGAAGCGCCGGAGCGATACTTGTCGCGATAACGCACCAGTCCGCCGAAATCGTCGCTACCTGGACGAGACATCCAGGTCTCCTCGAGGGGAGTTCCACGGTCGTACCGCTCACCCAGATATGCCAACCCGATCGAGTACGGCCCCAGAAGCCACTTGTAGGCCGCACATATCACAGCATCGGGTTCGAGGCGCTGAACGTCGAACGGTGTCGCGCCGATGGACTGCGTGCCGTCGATGACGAGGGCGGCTCCGACCTCTTTGGTACGAGCCGCGATCTGATCGAGATCGAAGCGGGTTCCGTCGGCCCAGTGTACCGGTCCGAGTGCCACCACGCGGGTGGATCGCGTAATGGCGGCGATGAGGCGACCGGTCCACTCCTCGCCCCGCGTTGCGGCATCAGGTGGCTCCACCGTCCGGACGGTCGATCCGGTCTCGGCGGCCAACCGACGCCAGGCATAGACGTTCGAGGGAAATTGCTGGTGCGCAACCACGATGTTCTGCCGCCGGCCGACGCGGGTATTCTTGGCCACGGTCGCCACACCATACGAAACCGAAGGGATAATGGCGATCCGGTGGGGGTCAGCCGCGTTGATGAGGCGGGCGAACAGTCTTCGCACCCGGTGGGCGTCTTCGAAGAAATCGGCCGGCGTAATCGCCGACGGGTCGCGCTTGCGACGAATGCCCTCGATGCCGGCCTCTTCGACACGCTTGAGCACCGGCGACATGTAAGCGCAATTCAGGTAATGGACGCTTTCTGGCAAGGAAAAGAGATGTTTCTGGCAACTCAGCATCGGCCAGTCCCGGCAGGCGAGAGGCCGGGAGCCTCCCATTGGACGGTTCCATCCACGACCGTCATCCGGCACGTGTCGGGGCGAAAGTGATACATCCAGTGCGTGACATCCGGGGCATCGATCACGGCGAAGTCGGCCGCCTTCCCAGGCTCGACGGAGCCGATGTCACGTTCACGCCCTACGGCCCGCGCGGCATGCACGGTAGCTCCTTTGAGCGCCTCCGATGGAGTGAGTCCTAGGAACGTGCAGGCAAGCAGCAAGGCAAGATGCATGTCATAGCTGGGCGCCGACCCCGGGTTAAAGTCCGTGGCGACGGCCACCGGGACATGAGCATCCACGAACCGCCGCGCCGCCATTGGAGACTGTCGCAAGTAGAGTGTGGCCAAGGGGAGCGCAACCGCCACGGTCCCCGCTCGGGCCATCTCCGTTAGGCCTGCCTCAGAAGCGTGCTCCAGATGGTCAGCGGAGACGGCCCGGACTTCGGCCGCGAGTTCGGCGCCACCACCGGGGGCGAGTTGATCGGCATGGAGTTTCGGCTTGAGCCCCACGGCACTCCCAGCACCTAGAATTCGGCGCGCCTCGTCCACGGTGAAGGCCGTATCCTCGACGAACACATCGCAGAACTCAGCCAGATTCTCCGCGGCCACCGCAGGAATCATCTCCTCGATCACGAGGTCCACATAGCGACGTCGATCCGCCTTCCACTCCTTGGGAACCACATGGGCCCCGAGAAGCGTGGCAACGAGTCGGACTGGTTGCATCGCGCTCACCCGGCGATAGGCCCTGAGAATCTTGAGCTCGTTCTCGGTGTTGAGTCCATAGCCGCTCTTACACTCGACCGTCGTAACGCCGAGTCGCAGCATGGCGTGGAGAAAATCGACACACCGCTCCGAGAGGGCCTCTTCGGAAACGGCTCGCGTCGCCTCCACTGTTGCCGCGATTCCTCCTCCGGCCCGCGCAATGTCTTGGTAGCTCTCTCCGAGCAATCGCTGCTCGAACTCTCCGGCCCGCCATCCCCCGAAGGCCAAATGGGTGTGGCAGTCAATCAGCCCGGGGATTACCAGCCGTCCTCCGGCATCCCATGATTCGCGCGCGTCATCCAGGGCCGGGAGTTCCGCCTCCGGCCCCATCCAGACAATTCGGCCTTCCTCCCAGACGAGCGCTGCATCATGGATGGAATGGATGTCTCCCTGGGCGCCGTCGGCACGGCAAGTGGCGAGCGTCCCAATGTTCCGGAGGATGGGCACCGCGACTCAGTCCAGCATCGGAATGTCAACCCCACGTTCACGGGCCACCTGCATCGCATCGTCATAGCCGGCATCGGCGTGACGCATGACTCCGGTTCCCGGGTCGGCGGTGAGGACCCGCTCGAGACGGCCATCGGCGGTGGCGGTTCCGTCGGCGACACAGACCATGCCGGCGTGAATCGAATACCCAATGCCGACGCCGCCGCCGTGATGTAGGGACACCCAACTCGCACCACACGCCGTATTCAGCATGGCGTTGAGCAGCGGCCAGTCCGCAATCGCGTCAGAACCGTCACACATGTGCTCGGTCTCGCGGTTGGGCGACGCCACCGAGCCCGCGTCGAGGTGGTCACGCCCGATCACGATTGGGGCTTCGACCTTTCCCTTCTTCACCAGCCAATTGAACTTGAGACCCATCTCGGCGCGCTCGCCGTACTCCAACCAGCAGATGCGGGCCGGCAGACCCTGGAATTGCACCCGTTCCCGAGCCTGATGGATCCACCGGCCTAGCGCTGCCTTCTCCGGGAACGTCTCGAGCACCGCCTTGTCGGTGGCGGCGATATCGTTGGGATTCCCCGAGAGGGCGGCCCAGCGGAAGGGACCGGCGCCTCGGCAGAACAGTGGCCGGATAAATTCGGGAACGAAACCCGGTATCTGGAACGCGTCCTCGAGCCCGCGATGATCGGCCACCTGCCCCCGGAGGTTGTTGCCGTAGTCGAATGTCACCGCGCCCAGCTTCATGAGTTCCAGCATGGCGTTGACATGAATCACCATGGAATCGAGCACCCGAGTCTCGTACTCGGTCGGGTCCTGCTCCCGGGCCACCGCGGCTTGCTCGACGGTCAACCCGATCGGGATGTAGCCCAGGCGGAGATCGTGGGCCGAGGTCTGGTCGGTCAGCATGTCGGGGACGACACCCCTCCTGACGAGTTCGGGCAGCACCTCGGCGATGTTGCCGAGCAAGCCGACCGAAAGCGCCTCGTTGTTCTGCCGGGCCGTCTCGACCAGCGACAACGCCTCATCGAGGTCGGTGCTCATCCGGTCGCAGTATCCGGTTTCCACTCGGCGTTGGATGCGGTGCGGATCCACCTCAATGCCGAGAAAGGCGGCGCCATTCATCGTGGCAGCGAGCGGCTGCGCTCCGCCCATCCCCCCGAGGCCCGCCGTCACCACCAACCGCCCGGCGAGGCTTCCCCCAAAGTGCTTCCGGGCGCACTCGGCGAAGGTCTCATACGTGCCTTGGAGGATGCCTTGGGTACCGATGTAGATCCACGAGCCCGCCGTCATCTGACCGTACATGGTAAGCCCCAGAGCCTCCAACCGCCGGAACTCATCCCATGTAGCCCAGCGGGGCACCAAATGCGCATTGGCGATCAGGACCCGGGGCGCCTCCACATGCGTCTGAAAGACTCCAACGGGCTTACCGCTCTGGACTAGGAGGGTCTCGTCGTCCTCGAGGCGGCGGAGCGTCTCGACGATCTTGGCGTAGCATTCCCAATTGCGGGCCGCCTTTCCCGCGCCTCCATAGACGATCAGCTCGGAGGGTTGCTCGGCGACTTCCGGATCGAGGTTATTCATCAACATCCGGAGCGCCGCTTCCTGGTGCCAGCCTTTGCACGACAGGCCAGTTCCGGTGGGAGCTCGGACGACGCTGGGACGGGTCTCGATGGCTGGCATGGTCGAATCCGCACCTAGTGAAAAACGGAGGTTCCGAGTCGAGGCCCATGGGCAGGGGCCCGGGGGGCCGGTCCGGGGGCGCGAGGGGTGCAACTGGAGGCTACTATAGGAACTGCTCCGGCGCGACCCCGCCCGCGCCGGAGGCTTGGGCCGTAGGCCCGGAGCCCCGCCAAGGCGGTCATTCCAACCCTTCCTCTCCTCATGCTATCCAAAGGGGTGCATGCGGAGACCAGGCCCTGGAGTCGCAACGCTGACCGGACACCAGCGAACCGCCAAAGCGGAGTCGGACGTCGCAGATGTCGCGCTGGCCGCCAGCGGAGACGCGCACGCGTTTGAGCGCCTGTATCGCGCCCACGTGCCCCGAATCCACAGTCTGGTCCGCCGCATGTTGGATGACGACCTCGCGGATGAGGTAACCCAGGACATCTTCGTTCGTGCCTGGCAAAAGCTCAAGACCTTTCGCGGGGAAGCGGCGTTCGGCACATGGCTGTACCGGCTGGGCATCAATGTGATTCTGGCCCGGCGGGCCAGCCTGGGGAAGCACCGAGAGCGATACGTGGACGGCGACAGTTCCCTCGGGCATATCCCCAGTCGCGAAGCGGCACCGGATACCGCGATGGATTTCGAGGGTGCACTGGATCGGCTTCCCGATGGGGCACGTCAAGTCTTCGTACTGCATGACGTGGAGGGGTATCGGCACGAGGAAATCGCCGGCATGCTCGGTGTGGCCGAAGGGACGAGCAAATCACAGTTGCACCGTGCCCGCATGACGCTGCGTGGGTACTTGGACCGATAAAAGGAGCACACGGATGACGGAGCATTGGACTGATCGCCTATCTGAATACGTCGATGGGACATTGCCGGTGGAGGAGCGCCGGCGAGTCGATGCGCATCTCCCGGAGTGTGACACCTGTGCCCAAGTGGTCACGCAGTTGAGAGCGGTCGCT
>JABDII010000214.1 GCA_013003805.1 Gemmatimonadales bacterium | reverse complement strand
CCACTGCCTTCTTGGCGAGGAGTCCAGCGCCGATCATGACGGATGGATTCGAGGTGTTGGTGCAGCTGGTGATCGCGGCGATCACCACCGAGCCGTCCCGGAGCGCAACCGGAGTGCCGTCCATCTCGATCGCCACCTCGGGCGGTGCGGCGAGCTCGACGGCCGTCCCGCCGCCCGCATCGCCGGTCATGCCGGAGGCGTTGGCGAGGGCGATCTCGCGGCGTTCTTGCGGCGCCTCGCTGTGCAACAGATCGGGCAGGCTGACCGTGAAATTGCGCCGCAGGCCTCGGAGTGGCACCAGGTCCTGTGGCCGCCTGGGCCCGGCGAGGCTGGGTTCCAAGGTCCCTAGGTCGAGCACCAGTGTCGTGCTGAATTCGGGATCCGGCGTTTGGGGCGTATGGAACAGGTGTTGTTCCTTACAATAGCGCTCAACGCGTTCGACTATCTCCGTCGGCCGCCCGGTGGCCTCGAGGTATCGGAGAGTCTCGGCGTCCACGGGGAAGAACCCCATGGTGGCGCCGTACTCGGGCGACATGTTCGCGATTGTGGCCCGGTCGGCCAACGAGAGATGCGACAACCCGGGGCCGTGGAACTCGACGAACTTCCCGACTACGCCCGCCTCGCGCAGCATCTGTGTCGCCCGCAACACCAGGTCGGTCGCGGTGGTGCCGAGCGGAAGCTCGCCGACCAGCTTCATGCCGACGACCTCGGGGATCAGCATGAAATACGGCTGCCCCAGCATGACGGCCTCGGCTTCGATGCCCCCGACGCCCCACCCCATAACTCCCAGGCCGTTGATCATGGTCGTGTGGGAATCGGTGCCAACGAGCGTGTCCGGAAACGCCGTCAGCTCTCCGAACTGCTCGCGGAGCTGAACGGTCGAGGCGAGATACTCGAGATTCACCTGGTGGACGATGCCCGTGCCGGGGGGGACCACTCGGAAGTCGCGGTAGGCTTGTTGGGCGAACTTGAGCAGTTGATAGCGTTCACGGTTCCGCTCGAACTCGAGGCGGACGTTCATCGCAAACGCCTTTTCGGATCCGTAATAGTCCACCTGCACGGAGTGATCGATCACCAGATCGCATGGGACCACTGGGTTGATCTTCTGCGGATCACCGCCGATTCGGGCCATCGCATCCCGCATAGCCGTCAAATCCACAACGCTCGGCACTCCCGTGAAGTCCTGGAGCACGACTCGCGAAGGCATATAGGGGATTTCCGGGCGGGTTCCTTCGGATTGGCCGCTCCACGATGCTAACGCGCGGACATGATCCTCCGTTGCGGCACCGCGTCCGCAGTGGCGGAGTACGTTCTCCAGGAGAATCCGAATGGAGAAGGGCAAGTGCGACAGGGTAGTCAGCCCATTCCGTTCGAGTTCGGTGAGGCGGAACACGGTGGCCGCCGAGTCTCCGAGCGAGAGCGAGCCACGAGAGCCAAAGGGGTTGTGAGATTGCGAGGGCATCACGGTATCATGGTCCGGAGGAATGGGTCACGCATCGGTCGATACGTCCCGCAATATATACTGGGCTCACCGATCGGTCTCTCGTACGGCGTCGGCCACGCACCGCGGCGTTTGGTGTGCCACGCCATCCGATAAGGTGTATCCTTGAGCGCATGGGCCAGGAATCCACCACTCCGTATATGATCACCCGCGAGGATCGCGGCCTCCGCATCCAGTGGGACCGGAGCGGACCCGAGACGATCCTTCCCGCCAGAGACCTGCGGTTGGCGTGTCCTTGTGCCGGGTGCAAGGAGGAAATGACCGGGCGTCCGATACTGGATCCGGCCACTGTTCTGGCCGATGTGCGTCCGCTGTCGATTGAGTTGGTGGGCGCGTATGGCATCCGGGTGCGGTGGAGCGACGGGCACGCCACCGGGATCTACACCTTCGCTGCGTTGCGCTCCCTGTCAGGCGAGGTGGGATAGCGCCGGTCACGCGGCTGGTTATCTTGGGACTGTCGTTTTCCCGGATGGACATGGAATCGCCGACTCGCACACCGATCCGCCTCGCCGACGTTCTGGAGCTTGCCAAGGCCCGGATCGTCGGTTTGGTGCTGGTCACTGTGGCCGCCGGCTTCTATGTGGCCAA
The DNA here is from genome assembly GCA_013003805.1 of Gemmatimonadales bacterium. Classification (GTDB taxonomy): domain Bacteria; phylum Gemmatimonadota; class Gemmatimonadetes; order Gemmatimonadales; family GWC2-71-9; genus JABDII01. Next base: position 6,481 of record JABDII010000214.1, on the reverse strand, counting down.
CCCAAGTGATCTCGACTGGCTGCTTCTGCTCCATACGCTCGTCGGAACGGCGCTCGTAGCGGCTGGCACCAATGCCCTGAATCAGGTCGTGGAGCGAGATGTCGACGCGCGGATGCTGCGAACCGTGAATCGGCCGCTGCCGGCCGGGAGACTGGCGATCGGAGCGGCGACTTTTGGAGCATGGGTCGCTGGAGTGCTCGGTGTTGCGTATCTGCTCGTGCTGGTGTCTCCGGTCGTAGCGCTCCTCGCCGCTCTCACTCTCCTCTCCTACGTGTTTGTGTACACGCCGCTCAAGAAGCGGACCTCGTTGGCAACCCTGGTTGGGGCGGTTCCGGGTGCGCTCCCGATCGTTGGGGGATGGGCTGCCGCCGGAGGTCGGCTGGGAGAGGAGGCGCTCGTCCTCTTCGGCGTGCTCTTCCTGTGGCAGATCCCACACTTTCTAGCGCTGGCGTGGCTCTACCGGGAGGACTATGCCCGCGCTGGCCTCTGCATGCTCAGCGTCGGCGACGACGGGACCCGGACCTTTCGCCAGGCCAGCCTCTACGCCTTCGTGCTGGTGCCTCTCTCCCTTGTCCCCGTCGGCCTCGGCTTGGCTGGCTGGATCTACTTCTGGGGAGCACTTGGGCTGTCCTGTTGGATGCTGCGGGTAGCGGTGCAAGCCGCCCGCCGGCCATCCCAGCGCGCCGCGGGCCGGCTGTTCAAGGCAACGGTGCTCTACCTACCCGCTCTTCTCGCGCTACTCGTCTCCAACTCCATCAGGTAGGCCCGCGGGCTTCAGATCCTCCGCCCCGGGAGGGGCGGGTAGCCTCCTCCCAAGGAGGCGGATTACCTTAACCCCTCCATGAGATTCAACCTCCTCCACGTCCGAACCGTGCAGCTCCACCGCGGCCTCACCACGATGCTGGTTCTCGCGGCGGCGCTCGGGTTCAGTGCTGGGTGTGGTGGGGATGGCCGGGAGCCGCTGCTGGTGTACACGCCGCACGGCCGGGACCAACTGCAACTGCTCGAGCAGGCGTTCGAGGCCCAGGAGCCTGGAATCGACCTCCGGTGGCTGGACATGGGCAGCCAGGAGATCCTGGACCGGCTGCGCTTCGAACGTCAGAATACCCAGGCGGATGTCTGGTTCGGTGGCCCCTCGACCATCTTCGATCGGGGGATCGAGGATTCACTCCTCGTGCCGTACCGGCCGGCGTGGGCCGGCGCCGTGGGACCCGAGGGGATCGCGCCTGGCGATCTGTACTATCCGGCGTATCGCACTCCGGCCGTCATCGCTTACAACAACACGGCTCTGTCGGCGGACGAGGTGCCGCACGACTGGGATGAGGTGCTGGACGGGCAATGGGCCGGGAAGATCTTGATCCGCGACCCGATGGCGAGCGGGACCATGCGCGCCATTTGGGGACTCATCATACAGCGGAGCCTCCGCATCACGGGCGATACGGCGGCCGCTATGGATTGGCTGCGCCGCCTGGACGCCCATACCAAGACCTACACGCTCAATCCGGCCATTCTGGTCGAAAAGCTGTCCCGGCAGGAGGGACTCCTGACGGTGTGGGGTCTCCAGGACATCCTGTTCTTCCGCTCCCAGGGGGCCCCATTCGGCTACGTCTTTCCCCGGAGTGGGACGGTCGTCATCGAAGATGCCGTCGGACTGGTCCGCGGTGCCCGCCATCCGGAAGCCGCCAAGCGGTTCATTGACTTCGTAGGTAGCCGAGAGGCGCAGCTGCTCGCGGCGCGCGGAGTGTTTCGTCTGCCCGCGCGACACGATCTACCCCTCGACTCGGTCCCAGACTGGGTGAGCGAAGTCGAACAGAACATGATCGTGGCACCCATGGACTGGGAGATGCTCGCGCGCGAAGGCCCCGGCTGGATGTCCTACTGGGATCAACGCGTGCGCGGGACAGGGAAAACGCTGGACGCGGACCCACGGTGAGCATCGAAAGTCCGCACGTGCCTTACGCGTCGTCTTCTTTCCTGAGGCTCGAACAACTCACCAAACGATTCGGCGGTGCCGCAGCGGTCGAGGATCTGACTCTCTCGATCGACGGCGGTGAGATTCTCGCCCTCCTCGGCCCGAGCGGAAGCGGGAAGACCACGACCCTGCGGCTCCTTGCCGGATTCGAAGGTCCGGATAGCGGGCGGGTCATCCTCGAAGGTCAGGACATTACCCGAGTGACTCCAGTGCAGCGTCGTTTTGGGATGGTCTTCCAACACTATGCGCTCTTTCCCCACTTGGACGTCGCCGGGAATGTGGCTTTTGGGCTCCGCAGCCGAGATCTGCGCGGAAAGGCCCTGGCCGAACGGGTTGGCGAGGCCCTCCGGCTGGTGGACCTCGATGGGTTCGAAGAGCGGCGGGTAAGCCAGTTGTCCGGGGGCCAACAGCAGCGCGTCGCTCTAGCGCGTGCCTTGGCGCCCGAGCCGCGCGTGCTCTTGTTGGATGAGCCCCTTTCAAATCTCGACCCATCCCTCAGGGAGCGAACCCGGCGGGAACTGCGGGCCATGATCCACCGGATCGGCATCACGACGGTTCTGGTGACACACGAACAAGAGGAGGCCTTCGATCTGGGAGACCGCGTTGCCCTGCTTGCAGACGGGCGCCTCGAGCAAGTCGGCATTCCCGATGAGCTCTACGGCACTCCACGGACTCCCTTCGTGGCCGGGTTTGTCGGTCGTTCGAGCACGCTGGACGCCATCGTTCGGCGCCGGGACGACCACGGCATTGCGATCGAGGTGGAGGGCATCCCGTGGACGCTGGCCTCGTTCCCGCGCGAGGCCTGGAACTCGGCGGTCACGGATCGCGCGATCCTCGTCGTTCGGCCCGAAGGGGTGCGATTCGTGGAATCGGGGCCCGGTGTGTTGGCCGGGGAGATCACCGAACGCCGATTCACCGGCGCGCTCACACTCTACACGATGGAAACGGAGGGGAGACAAACGGTGGAGGTGAGCGCCCATCCGGAGGCCGCGGCAGTCGGTGACCGCGTGAGTGTCGCGCTCACCGGCATTGGGGCGCATGTCTTTCCGAGAGCCGGAGCATGAGAATGCGTCAGCGACGACGGCAGATGCTCGGGTGGGCTCTGGTTGCCCTGTTGGTCTGGCTCATCGTCTATCCGCTGACCCTAGTCTTGCTCGAAAGCGTCCGTGGCGCCGACGGGTGGACCACCGAGTTCTTCCGACAATTCGCCAGCCGGAAGAACGAGTGGTCGGCACTCTGGGGGAGTCTGTGGATCTCCGCAGCGAGCGTTTTCCTTGCGGGTACGATTGGGATTCCCCTCGCCTTTCTCTTCGCACGCTTCGATTTTCCGGGTCGAAGGATCTTGAGCGGTTTAGTAGCCCTTCCGGCCGTCCTGCCGCCCCTCGTCGGCGTCATCGCCTTCTTGTTCTTATACGGCGAATCGGGGTTCGTCTCCCATCTCGTTCGCGCGGTGTTCCGTCTGGACCGGCCGCCCTGGAGGCTCGAGGGGGCAGGGGCCATTCTGTTGGTGCACGCCTATTCGATGTACGTCTATTTCTATCTCTTTACGCGAGCGGGGTTGGCGCGAGTCGATGGATCCTTGCTGGAAGCTGCCGCCAGTCTCGGCGCGGGCCGCTGGCGTACCACACGGGAAGTGGTCCTTCCGCTCCTCCGTCCCGCCCTCACGGGGGCCGCACTGCTCACGTTCATGACCTCGCTGGCCTCGTTTAGCGCCCCGTACATCTTTGGCGGTGGATTCAGGGTCATGACCACGCAGATCGTTAGTACCCGGTTGAACGGCGATTACTCGCTCGCCATGGTGGAGACAGCCGCCCTTGCCGCCTTGGCTCTGATCGGATTCTGGGTGTTCGGCCGGGGAGATCGGGGTGACGTCTTGGTGGCGACGGCGAAGGGCGCTGCGCCAATCGCCCGCCGATTCAGCAGCCGATGGACTCGAGCCCTCACCGGAACGGCGGCGTGGGTGTTGGCCGTGGTCCTCCTGTTGCCCCACCTCACGTTGGTGCTGGTATCCTTTGTTCCGGTCGGGACGTGGACGATCGAAGCGATACCGCCCGAATACTCAGTCCAGAATTACGTGGCGCTCGTTCGCGAGCCGGAGCGGCTCCGCCCGCTGCTCAACAGCCTGGGTATGGCTACGGTCGCGACGTTGGCTGCGGTCGCGCTGGCCCTTGCCGCTGGAATCTTGATCGTGCGCCAGCGTGTGCGTGCTCGCGGAGTGATCGAGACACTGCTCGCGCTTCCGTGGGCGGTTCCCGGGACGGTATTCGCCATCGCTATTGCCACGGCCTTCAGCGTGTCCCACCCGTGGGCCGGGCGGTTCCTCCTCGTGGGCACCTTCTGGATTCTGCCACTGGCCTATCTCGTCAGAAGCCTCCCCATAACAGGCCGCGGCATCGTGGCCGGGTTCCGGCAACTCGACCCGTCACTCGAGGAGGCGGCCGCGACGCTCGGCGCGGGCGCATGGCGTACGCTCGTGCGGGTCACGCTCCCGTTGCTCCGTCCGGCGTTGGCGGCGGCAGCCACGCTGGCGTTCGTCACAGCCCTGGGAGATTTTGTCACGTCGATTGTTCTCTATACGTACGACACCCGGCCGATCTCGCTCGAGATTCTCGCGAGTCTCCGTCAATCCGACGTCGGAGTTGCCGCCGCCTACGGCGTGTTTCTCATGCTGGCGAGCGCAGTGGTATTTGCTGTCGGTGGTGAACGACGGGAGGTCGGCGCATGACCGGCGGCGACGCGGTCGCGCCGGCCGTGCAATTCCGCCGACTGGCGGTGCTCCTCGCCGCGAATTTCGTGGACATGGTCGGCTTCATGATCGTGATTCCACTGCTACCGTTCTACGCGTTGGACCTCAATGCGAGTCCGGTGGTCATTGGCTGGATCATCTCCGCTTTTCCCGTCGCCCAGCTGCTCTCGGCGCCTGCTTGGGGACGGGTATCCGACCACTACGGGCGTCGTCCCGCAATTCTGATTGGTCTTACGGCTTCAGCCATCGCGTATGTCGTATTCGGCCTCGCGACGAGCATCTGGCTTCTCTTCCTGTCGCGCATCATACAGGGATTGGGTGGGGGGACGGTCGGTGTGCTCCATGCCTATGTCGCCGACATGGTCGGCCCCGAGCAGCGGGCGCGGGCGTTGGGCTGGGTGTCGGCGGCCACCTCAGCCGGCGTCATGGTAGGACCGGCACTGGGCTCCTTCGCCGCGAATCTGGGCCAGGAGGGACCGGGCTTCGTTGCTGCCGCCTTGTGTCTCATCAATGTGTTCTTCGCGTGGAAGTGGCTTCCGGAGTCTCGCCCGAGATCGACTCGATCGGCCGGAGCCAAGCGCCCGCCCGTCTGGCACATGGCGGTGCAAGTCCTGCAGCATCCAGGACGTACCATTCCGCGGTTGATCTGGATCTATGCGGTCGGCATGTTGGCCTTCACGTCATTGACCGCGGTCTTCTCGCTGTTCTTCGAGGCGGAGTTCGCGATTACGGCACGGACCATCGGATATTTTTTCTTCTATATTGGTGCGCTCAGCTTCATCATGCGCTCGGTCGTGCTCGGCCCCATCGTTGAGCGGATCGGTGAGGGATGGGCGATGCGGCTGGGGGCAACGGCGATGGCGATTGGGCTCGTGCTTTATCCGCTCATGCCCAACCTCAAGGTCTTGCTGTTGGTGATGCCGCTCGTCCCAATCGGGACGGCGCTCTTGTTTCCGTCGACCACGTCCCTCATGTCCCGGTATGCTCCCGCGGGTGACCTCGGGGCGACCATGGGGACGGCCCAGGCCTTCGCCGGTCTGTCCCGCGTGGCAGCTCCGCTCCTTGCCACCTATCTCTTTCAGCGGCTGGGCCATGCCATGCCCTTCTTTGCTGCGGCGGCCGTGCTTATGCTGGTGACCCTGCTCACCCTCGGCGTCGCGACTACCACACCACGACCTGCAGTGATCACAGAGGAGACTGCGTGACGTTTGCGCGTGCGCTTCCGTCGTCGAGCGCTGGATTCGCCGACGCGTCGTGGAGCGATATCGAGCCGTATTACACCCAATTGGCCGAGGCCCCGCTCGACGACTCGACCATCGAGCCCTGGCTCGCGGCTTGGTCACGGCTGGAAGAATTGGTCACCGAGGCCGCGGCACTCGCGATGATCGCCTACACGGGGAATACGACGGACGAGAAGAAACAGGCGGATCATTTGCGTTTCTCGACCGAGGTCTACCCACAACTCGAAGAGCAAAGTGTTCGCCTCGTGCGCCGGTTCCTAGCGACGGGCTGGACTCGGCCGGACTTCGAGACCACGCTTCGGCGGTTCCGGATGGCGGTAGAGATCTTTCGCGAGGAAAACGTCGCGATCTTCGCCGATCTCGAGAAGCTCGCCAGCCAATACCATGAAATCACCGGTGGGATGACCGCGACGTGGGAGGGGAAAGAGCTGCCGTTGCCGCACCTCCAACCCCACCTGAAGAGTCCCGATCGTGCCACTCGCGAGCGTGCCTTTCACGCCATCATCGAGCGCTATCTAGAGT
>JABDII010000206.1 GCA_013003805.1 Gemmatimonadales bacterium | reverse complement strand
GGCCTGGGCCGGTAGTCCCCGCTGTCGGATGCCCGCCAAGGAAGGAAACACGACCGCGGTCCACGGTCGCTCGAGCGTGCCCTGACGCCAGATCAAGCCCAGCGGGCCCAAACACCGGAGCGCTATGCGACCACCCTTGGCCGTGCCCCGACGCTTAGGGCGCACCTCAACCCGCTCTCGCACGACGTCGGCGGGGGGTATTCTGATCTCTCGCGTAGCCCCGTCGACGAGGCCGAGGGGGCTTGGGAACTGTTCCCGAACTCGGAGCCGGAGGTGCCGGCGGCCAGTCTGGGACCAGGAATACCACACCGGCAGCACCCGCCCGAGCGAGAACGCCGGGGGCGCTTCCCGAATGACGTCCACCTGGTTGGGGTCTGCGGTGAACCAGCCATCGAGGAGCAGTGCCAAGACCCACCCAACGTCGCACACGAGGAGCGCCGCCAGGGCCGGTGGCCACGCAACACCAACAGGCGCGAGGAGGGCCAAACCGGCGGCGGCCCAAAACCAGTGGCGCGACGGAACGTACCTCATTCCGGTGCCGGCACCTTCTCGAGAATGGACGCCAACACCGTATCCGCTGACGCCCCTTCCAGTTCCAGTTCGGGAGCCATCACCACACGATGGCGCAACACGCCGACGGCGGATCGCTTGACGTCATCGGGGACGACGTAGGCGCGACCACTCATCAACGCGGTGGCTTGCGACAATTTGAGGAGTGCCACGCTGGCACGCGGCGACGCCCCGAGGGTGAGCGCCGGTGCCGTGCGGGTGGCTCGCACGATCGACGTGACGTAGGCGATCAGGCTGGGCTCGACCCGCACTGCACGAGCGGCCTCACGGAGTCGGCCGAGTCCATGGACGTCCAATCCGGCCGAGATCCCGAAACTCGTCGGATCATCGGATTCGAAGCCACCCAACACTCGAGTGAGGATCCCCTGCTCGACCTCTTCCTCGGGATAGTCCAGCACGATCTTGACGAGAAAGCGATCTAGCTCTGCTTCGGGCAACGGATACGTGCCTTCGAACTCGATAGGGTTCTGGGTGGCGAACACAGTGAAGCTTTCTGAGAGTGAATGTGATACGCCATCCACGGTCACACTCCGCTCTTGCATCGCCTCCAGCAGGGCGGCCTGTGTCTTGGCCGGGGCACGGTTGATCTCGTCGGCGAGGACGAGGTCCGCGAACAAGGGACCCGGCCGAAATGAGAACTTTCCTTCGGCAGCGAGGAAATTGATCCCCGTGATGTCGGAGGGCATGAGGTCCGGGGTGAATTGGATTCGGCGGAATTCGAGATTGAGCGCGAGGCTCATCGCGCGCACCAGGAGAGTCTTGGCGGTGCCTGGAACTCCCTCGAGCAGCACATGGCCACGGGCGATGAGTGCAGCGAGCGCCTCCCGAACCACTGCCTCCTGGCCGAGCACCACGCGATTCAATCGATCGACAATGTCCTGCGCGCGACGCGCTTCTGCGGAGATGTCGGTTTCGGTCACGGCTTCAGATCCTCCCACACGTCCTCCACGGCATGAGCGGCCTCCAGCACAGCGTCAGGGCGTTGCGGGCCGCCAATGAGAAGTTGCAGCCGCTCGACTGCGGAGCGGCCATTCGACGTCCGTAGCGTCGGAGCGAGAGAAGCAAGCCAAGTCGCCGGATCTGGATGGGCTCTCTGCCCGACTCCCGAAAGCCGCCGTTCGAGTCCCCGAACGATCAAACGTATGGCAACTGCTTGGCCATGCGTGGCCGCGAGGGCTGTTGCGAGCGCTTGCACGTGCTCGAGTGGTGAGCGTCGCTCCCGGTGAATGATCGACGTCACCGGTCCGAACCGCACGCCAGCGGCAAAGAGAGCGAGGAGTCCTACTACGGCCACCTGCCACGCCGCCCACCCCCACGGGGATCGGACAGACCAGGAGAGTACCGACCCCGCCAGCGATCCCCCCCGCCCGAACCCGTGGTGGTATTCATCGAAAATCACCCCTGCATACCGTCCGGCGAACAGCCCCAACGTGAACACGCCGGCTTCGGTGTCGCGCATTCGACGATTGCCGAACACGGCTCCGTCAGCCACTAGCGTGACTGTTTGCCTATCCGCGAACCAGAGTCGAAGTGCCGCGAGGCGCCCACCGTCGGTCAAGAGCAGTGTGTCGAGCGCCTGAGCATCCGGCACCTCACACTGCGCACTCCCGACGTCGGCCACGCCCGTAGAATCGATGACGACGGCCTCGCCGGTTCGAGCCAGCACCGCCCCAATCCACACGTCACGTGGGGGGGAATGTCCCACCATTCGGGCCGAGATCGAATCGGAGCGCGTTTGGACCCGGTAGCCGAAACACCGCATCACGGCGTTGGCCGTCGGCCCAGCGACGACGAGGTCGACCCCCTCGGCACCTAGTGCCTGGAGCGCGAGCGCATCCCAGCCGTCGAGCGGCCGGGATGGATCGAGCACCGCCACGGCCGATGGACCCTCGCCAGCCGGAACGGTCAGCGCGGCGAGCCGGTGACGGTGACGGTCCACCCGAACTCCAATGCGTTCGAGCGCGTCACTCAATCCGCGGGCACCATGTGGCCCAGTCAGGAACGTGGACCGTCGGCGGTCCGTTTCCCTGTTCCCTTGCCGATCGGGCGACTCAGCCACCATGACGACGAGGATGAGGAGCAGCAGGACACCGACGCCGAGGGTGATGTCAGGTCGAAGCCGCATGCCAGTCTCCGGCGGCAAGCGATCGCCACGCGTGGTACTCCCGCTCGGTACACAGCTCCCGTCCAAACACGAAACGATACAGATCGACCACGAGTCCGCTCAGCCGCTCGCGGTCCG
>JABDII010000158.1 GCA_013003805.1 Gemmatimonadales bacterium | reverse complement strand
GCACTATCCTGCTCTCCGGCGTGTTGAGGAACGTAACCGGGATGAACGCGAGGTCGTACACCGCCCGGGTTCTATTCGGCCCTTTGGGCATCGGCGCCTACACCTGGGAGACGGGCCCGAACGGCGTCACGAATACGGGTTGGGGCTTGAGCCTGCGACCGCGCGACATGGCAAAGTTCGGCTACCTCTACCTGAGAAACGGAGTCTGGAAGGATAGGCAAGTCGTGAGCCGAGACTGGATCGACCAGTCCACCCAGCCGCATATCCGTTTCACCAACGGCGGCGGCTACGGGTTCCAATGGTGGCTGCTGGCCCTGGACGACAGCGGGTCCGAACCTCTGGCGCCATACGCGGCCGGATGGGGCGGCCAGTACATCTTCGTGATACCGGGGCGAGACATGGTCGCGGTCTCGACGGCGGAGGAATACGACGGGCAGTCGCAGATACGTGCGGTGTTGTTCGATTACATCTTCGCGGCCGATCGAGAAGCTGCGATGCCACCTGCGCCCGCCGTGCTTCCTCACCAGGCAATGCGCGAGCGTCCGAGCGGTTAGCCGGCCCCGCTACTCCTCCCTAGGCCGCCGCTCAGCAGGAGCCTTCTACGCATGTACTTGGCTGCGACCTTGCGAGAAGCTCTTCGACGACCCGCCATTCGCTGCCCCCGGGCCAGAGCGGGTCCTTTGAATTGGCGACGACGATCTGGCCGGAGGGCAGGGTGTCGATCGTACCCGCCCATTCTCCAGAGTCGAAGCTGGGGGAGGGCTCGCACCCTGAAATACCAGCGGCGAGGAAAGCGACCAAAGCGATGGACGAAGCGCGATTCATGGTGACTGACCCGTCTGACTCCTTGCTGATCTTCTCGTCTGCCTACGTCTCCTCATCCGGGTGACGGATATGGAACCGCACCACGTACGGCACCTCGAGCTCGCCACGCACCACCGCCCAGACCGTGTCGCCGCGCATGAACGGCCGCGGATAGCGTGCGAAGTCGTCCGGAGCGCGCACCATGCCAAGATAGCGTCCGTCGGGCTCGAAGACATCGAACGCGACCGGCTCGATCCAGGTTGGGGACGGCACCTCACCGGGCCGCGCTTCCTCGATTTCGTCGGACTCGATTCGCTTCGCTTCTTGATGCAGCAGCAGCCAGATCCGCCCCCGCGCGCCCACGTACATGCCCCGGTAGGGAGGCTTGTTGTCGGGGATCGGGTCGCCGTTCCAGCGCCAGTCGGGTTGGGTCTGCCGCATGTTCGCGGTCGTGATCCGCTCCCGCTCCTCCTTCTCCTCCGGCAAAACGGGAACCGGCTCCCAGTCGGTGCGCTCGATCCGCAGCACGCGGTCCGGGGCCTTGTAAAGGTCGATGGCGTACTTTGTCGAGAGGCCGCCGACCATGTAACCGAGTGGACTGTATACCCATGCCACGCTCGCCGTGAACGGCACTCCGTTCACGCTCGTGCTCGTGTTCTCGCCGTCCTCTATTCTCTGCGCGACGAGCTCCGAGTGCTGATAGTCGTAACTGGGCGCTGATAGGGTGTCGCGGGGCACGCCGTCCGGTCCGTACTGGACGAGGCCGAGTTGCCAGTCCATCACGGCGGCCCCCGGGTCGACCAGGATCAGCGTGTACGAGTTGCCGTCGGTGTCGGCGTAGAGCCTTCTCGAGGTATTGAAGCCGCCGCGGATCCTCCAGCCTTCGAGGTACTCGCCTTCGGGTGAGTACACGCTGATGCGCGTATTGCCGGGATCGCGGAGCAATACCCGACCGTCGGGCAGCACCGCCAGCCCGCCATCGGGCCGCTGGTATTCGCCCGGGCCCCCGCCCTCACGGCCGAAGGCCCCTACGTACGTCCCATCCAAAGCGTACTTCCGAAGCGCGGGTACGTGGCTGTCGAAGATATAGATCGAGCCGTCCGGCGCTGCCGCCAGCGACCGGATATTCCCGAACATGTATTCGTCAGGCCCGTCGAACTGGCCGATGGTGACATCTGCGACCAGCTCCGCCGTGTCGCCCCAAACGCCACCGGCCAGCGTCCTCACCACGATCGTGTCGCCGATTGTGTCTCGTTCGGCCTGCCACTCGTGCCCGCCGGATCTCCCTGAGTCGCCGCAGGCGGAAAGGGCGAGTACCAGCCCGGCCAGCAGCCACACCTCAAGGCCGCGGTCGAGCCACCGCAGTTCTTTCATGGTCTCAAGCTCCCTCTGTATGTAGAAGGCCAACTCTGTCTTCTTGGAGAGGTTCGATGGTCGAATGGTTGCATCGCCTGTCGGAATGTGCTAGAGCAGGCTCGGTGCCTCAACGCTGGGGGAAGGTTGGTTGTTGTACGTGTGGTCCAAAGACAAGGAGGGGCAATGTTGCGAAAGGCGGTAGTCCTTGCTCTGGTCAACCTCTTCCTACCTCAGCCGGCGGCATCTCAGGACCTGAGCCTCGAGGACGTCCTCGGCAAGTACTACGAAGCTATCGGCGGCGTCGAAGCTTGGATGTCGATCCAAACGATGAAGATGACCGGCACGATGACCATGCGGCGCGGGATGGAGGTTCCGTTCACCAGAATGGTCAAGCGCCCCGACAAAGTGCGCATGGAGTTCACCATGCAGGGCATGACAGGTGTTCGTGCGTTCGACGGTCAAACCGCGTGGATGTTCATGCCTTTCC
>JABDII010000146.1 GCA_013003805.1 Gemmatimonadales bacterium | reverse complement strand
GCTCCGGATTCTCCCCGAGGATACCGTCGGGCCGGCCCGGCCCCGGGCCGAGGTGGCCCAGGTCTACGCCCAGCGCGTGGAAACAGCCATCCAGGGACGCGGCCGCGACGTGACCCTCCAGAGCCTGGCCCTCGGCGCCTTGTGGACTCTGCTCGCCACCATTGCGTTGGTGCTGTTGTTCATCGGGATGAATCACTTCTTCCCGGCGCTCTACACGAGGCTCGAATCGTGGCGGGAGACCCGGATCCCGTCCATCCGGATTCAGCGGCTCGAGGTGATCTCGGCGTCCCGGCTGACCGACACGCTCATCGCGATTGCCAAGGTGCTGCGTGTCGTGGCCGTGATCCTGCTGATCTACTTCTTCCTTCCCATCGTCCTGGGGTTCTTCCCCTGGACCCGCCGGCTCTCGAACACCCTGTTCAACTACGTCCTCGACCCGCTACAGAACGGGTGGCGGGCCTTCGTTGGCTACATCCCCGACCTGATCACGGTGGCGGTGATCGTGGTCGTGGTGTTCTACCTGCTCAAGTTCATCCACCTGTTCTTCACAGGAATCGAGCGGGGCGCCATCCGCTTCCGCGGATTCTACCGCGAATGGGCCGATCCAACCTACAAGATCGTCCGGTTCCTGGTGATCATCTTCGCCGCGATCATGATCTACCCGTATATGCCGGGGTCCGACACCGCGGCGTTCAAGGGAATCTCGATCTTCCTCGGTGTCCTCGTCTCGTTTGGGTCGTCCTCGGCCATCGCCAACGTGGTCGCGGGCGTCGTCATGACCTACATGCGGCCCTTCCAGATCGGGGATCGGGTGAAGATCGCCGATACCATGGGTGATGTCATCGCCAAGACCCTCTTGGTCACACGGGTCCGTACGATCAAGAACGTCGACATCACGGTGCCCAACGCCATGGTGCTCTCGAGTCACATCATCAACTTCAGCTCGTCGTCGAAGCGGCGGGGCGTCATTCTCCATACCGCCGTCACCATCGGATATGACGTGCCCTGGCAAAAGGTGCACGAGCTCTTGATTGCCGCGGCGGATGGGGTGGAGCGGATCCAGGAGGAACCGAAACCGTTCGTGCTCCAAACGGGGCTCAACGACTACCACGTCACCTATGAGCTGAACGCCTACACCGACAAGCCGAATGCGATGGCCGAGATTTACTCAGACCTCCACCAGAACATCCAGAGCGTCTTTCATGGAGCGGGGGTCGAGATCATGTCGCCGGCCTACAATGCCATGCGGGACGGGAATCGGATGGCGATCCCCGAGGAATATCTGCCGGCATCTTACACGCCGCCAGCGTTTGGCTTCCGGTCGCTGGGGCAGGCGCTTCATAGGGAGCCCGAGGCCCCGTAAGCTAGCCGTCCGCCTCCAGGCCCAGTCGTTCTTCCAGGTTTCGCCGCACATACTGCCGGCCGTCATGGATCGCTCGGATTGCGCCGCAGAGTTCCTCGGTGGAGCGGTCCTTGGTCAGGAACCCCGCGGCTCCCGCCCGAATCGCGGAGATTGCGAACTGATCCTCGGTGTGGGCACTCAGCACGAGGACCCGCGGAGCCCCCGCGGCCGATGTCAACTGGGCGAGGAGGTCCAGGAATCGAGGCCCCGGCATGCTGATGTCCAGCAGCAGCACGTCGATGCCTCCTTCGCTCACTTTCGGGAGCACGTCGTGCCCGGTGGTGACCTCACACACGACCTCGAGATCCGGACAGTCTCCCAGGATGCGCTGGAGGCTCTTGCGGACCATCGCGTGGTCGTCCGCAATCAGAACCTTGATCACTTCGGTACCTTGGCAGTCACTGTTGTTCCGCCCGCGGAGGACGGCTCGATCGTGACGCTTCCACGTAGTGCCGTGGCCCGCTCCCGCATTCCGAGGAGCCCGAAGGACTCGCTGCTCGCAACGTCACCCTTGGAAATTCCCTTCCCATTATCGTGGACCCGGAGCACCAGGTCCTCACCATCTGCGTGTAACTGGACGTTCACCTGTGACGCCTTTGCGTGTCGCGCCACGTTAGTGAGGGACTCTTGGAGAATCCGGAACAGCCCCGTCGCCCGGTCAGGATCGACATCGAGCCCCTTTGAAGGGACCTCCACCGCGCACTGGACGTCCGTACGCCGGGAAAACTCCCGTACCTCCCATTCGATGGCGGCCGGAAGTCCCAGATCGTCGAGCGCCGCCGGCCGTAACCGGGAGCTCAGGTTCCGCACGGCATCTGCAGTCTGGTCGATCATCGACAGCATCGACTGTGTGCGCTCCGGCGCTGCATCGGGGCTGTCCGCGAGCTTCTGATGGAGCCACGAGAGCTCTATTCGGAGCGCGGTCATCGCCTGACCCAATTGGTCGTGGATTTCTCTGGCAATGGAGGTGCGCTCCTCCTCCCGCACCGCTTGCTCTCGAATAGCCAGCCGGCGAAGGGCCTCACGTGACCGACGGAGCTCGTCCTCGGCCTGCTTCCGGTGCGTGACGTCCCGCGCCACGCCGAACAGCCCGACTACACGATCGTGCTCGTCGAAACGAGGGACGACCAGATCTTCCATCCACCGGTAGGCCCCGGTCTCCTTGTGCCGGAGGCGATATTCTCGGGTGCTCGGCTTCCCGCTCCGCAGGATCTCCTGCGTGTCGCCTTGTATCTGAGGCACATCGTCGGGATGGACCGAACGGAACCACAGCTCGGGGTCGTGAATGAAATCGTCCGGCTCGTACCCGACAATGCTGCGAGCCTTCTCGCTCACGAAATCCACCTCGGCGCGAAACAGATCATCCCGATTGAACCGGATGGAATACACGATCTCGTCGATGTGGGATAGCACTAGGCGCCGCAGCTCGTTGCTCGCTCGGTAGGCATCCTCCACTTCCTTCCGATCCGTAATGTCTTCGGCGATCGCGAGGAGGCATGGTCTCTGATTCATCGTGACCGGCACGACACTGAGTGACACATAGTACGGCGATCCATTCTTCGCCTTCATCCGTACCTCCCGGTGGCGGACGAGGCTGCCGGCCATGATCAGGTCTCGGATCTCTTTGCGATCGACCGGGTCGTAGTACAAGTCCGCCACGCTGGCCACACGAGCGACGTCTTTCCGCGAATAGCCCCCGGCCTCGAGCATGGCATCGTTGAAGGCAAGGATATTGCCCTCCTCATCGGTAACGCCTATGCCGGCCGGTGAATGCTCGAAGAGGGTCCGATACTTCTCCTCGCTCTCCCGAAGGGCCGCCTCGGCTCGCTTGCGAGCGGTGATGTCTTGGCCCGTTCCGAACAACGATGCTGGCTTTCCATCCGCATTGTATGTTACTTCGGCTCGCGCATGCAAAATCCGTTCGCCACCATCCGGTCGTATCACGCGAAATTCGATGTCATACGGATCGCCGTCTTCCAGGGTACGCTGGAGCGTGTGCTGCACCCGGGCACGATCGTCCGGGTGCACGGCAGCGAGAAAGCTCGTGAACGTCGCTTCGAATTCCTGCCGGTCCACGCCGAATATTCGGTAGATCTCATCGGACAATTGCTGTGCGTCGGCCCGGAGATCCCACTCCCAGTTCCCGAGATGGGCAATTCGTTGAGCTTCTGCCAGGCTCCGCTCACTTACACGGAGGGCCTTCTCGGCGTGGCTGAGCCCGGTAAGCCAGCGTTCGAGTTGAACCAGGCCGAACAGCGCCAAGACGCTGACGGCCAGCCCCGGTAATTCTGTGGCATGTCCAAATTCCACGAGCGACCAGGGCTCGGCTGCCTCCGCCGCGCTCCTCGCATGCTCGATGAGGGTGAGGAACTGGCGGAGGAACATGAGAAAGAGCATCGTGCTGAGCACGCTCAGCCGCCAATCCCCGAGCCGCTTCCACAAGAAGAGCGAGCGGACTACCGCGATGGCGCGAATCGCAATCGAGACGAGAATTGCCGCGTCCATACGGCCTACCCTCTCAGGTCACACAATCTTCAGCACCTTATCGTGAGGCCGTGCGCGCTCGACGACTTTAAGAGCGACCTCGTGGCCCTTGGTGGCACGCTCGACCTTTTCGTGATCCACCTCCATCGACGTGATGGTCTCGGTAAAGTCGCTGGTGTGGCCCACGATGTGGATCTCGTCGCCTATCGCCAGCTCCCCCTCGGTCACGCTGATGATGGCCACACTCGGCCCCTTGAAAAAATGCGTGACGATGCCAACCGGTTGCTCTGCCATCTGTACCTCCGGGTCACAAACGCACGTTCGGCCAAAGGCCTTCCGGGACATCCGGATTACCTACTATAGGTAGGCGCGCGCCTCGCGGCGAGGGGTTGGAGCCCTTTCACCGCAGCTCGAGCGCGTGACGGGTCACGAGGTCGGCATATCCAGCGTACCCACTGTTCCTCTCGTAGCCCAGCAGAGTCGCCACCCGATGGAGACTCTGCACACTGCACGAGCGTTCCTCCGAGCGGGACGGCGGAAGCGACACGAAGCGTGAATTGAAGACGCTCCGGATGATGACGCTCGCCGTATCATGAGGAAGGGACGCGAGATTTTCGACGAACGGCCCGAAGATTCCGTCCTGCGCCAGGTAGAATTCCACGTTGGAGGTGTAGAAGGCCGATACCGTCGTACGCCGCTCGTCGAGATAGGTCCCAATGCGTTTGAGGGCGTGCGGACCGGCCAGGTCGCCCACGATCGGAATGACCAAGTTCTGCTCGTGCATTGCCTTCACGAAGCGGAAGTCATCCTCCGTCGCGAGATAACTCGCCTGGCGTCCAGCCAAGTCCCGGGCGGAGAGCAGGTCGCCATAGGTCGGGTAGCAGCCGCGCGGCGGGCGGCCAAAGGTCGTAAACCTGAGGCCGAGGCCGTGCTCGGCGAAGCTCCGATGCATTCGCGCGATGGTCTCGAGATCGGCCTGGTCGATCTCCACATGGAGACCGAGGAGGTAGTCCTCGATTCGCGCCCGGGTCTCGTGGAGGGAGCCAGGATCGACCGGAGCACCGTCGATGTACGACAAGAGCTCACCGATCGGGCGGTCGGACCACGCCGCCGCATCACCGGGGGGCGGCCGGCCAAAGAGGTGAGCCAAGAACTCGATCCGGTTCTTCGCCAAATGGAACAGCGCCTTATACCACAGCACTTCGAGGAGGTTGTCGCGCCGGATGTCGATCAGGAAGGCGATGCGGGGGCGAACCCGTGCCATGTAGGAGAAGTTCTGATCTGGCCCTACACCCAGGTACGCCCCACCCTTGATGGCAAGCGAATCGAGCGTGCTCGCCACGTCCAGGTAGGTGCCTTCGTTGGAAATCAGGTTGTCGGTATCGAAAAACTGGTCTGGCTCGGAGAACTCGCGGATGATTCGGGCAAACGCCGTATCGGCCAGCCGGGTGACCGGCAGGTCTCGCTCGAGAAGAGCAGAACCCACCTGCTCCTGGCGAGTACAACCTCCAACACCCAGGAGTAGGATCCCGGCCGCGAGAGTTTCGCGACCGAGTCTCTGGATCGGTCTACGTCGTCCGATCAGCCGGGAGACTACGCCGCCACCCCCCGACTGCCCCCGCCTCCGCCCCCACCCCTGGTGAATCGATTGTAGAGCCACGCCAGCACGGCTCCGGCAATCGCGCCGTCGAGCGCGGCATACAGCGTGAGCACGATCACGGCGCCAAAGCTCGCGGTAACCTGGTAGCCCGGATAGATGGACGCGAAGACGTCTAACCAGACCCTCCCGTAGGGCGGCCAGATGAGATTGGCGACACCCAGGAGGAAGAACATTCCGCCCCAGAAAATGGCGCCGGCGATTGAGAGTGCGCGGATATCGAGTTTCATAGCCTCTCTCCCAGCAAGGGTAGAGGCAAGGTAGGATGTGAGGAAAGTCGTAGCAATCGTCTTCGCACTCGGCTCAGGCCGCTGCCGCCATGGGGCTAGGACGCTGGACGGCGCGAGCGAGCCAGATGGCCGCCAGCGCGAGGGCTGCGATCCGAATTCCCAGAGCGAGACTGGGCCCAAGACCCAACGCCTCGGCGAGCGCCGGCGCGGCAAACCAATAGTACAGACCGGCGGCGGCGGCCCCGAGGATGGACAACGCCAGATTGAACTCGAGCCTGAGCAGATGCACCACCACGACCGTGATGGCATAGCTCCCAGCCGCCATCAGCCCCACTGCCAGGTACACGGAGCCAGCGGCCGCAAATGGCACATCCTGCCGGGTGAAGTACCCCAGCACAAACCCCGGAAATGCACCGGCGAACACGCCGAAGAAGCTGAAGAGCCAGGCATGCGACCGCCGCCTCGGGCCCAGGGTCTGCGCGACCGACTTGCTCGGCGAGAGATCGATGCACCCTCTCGGGGTACAGAGCGTGCAGTCAGGACAGCGCGGGTTAGCGAACCTGGCCAGAGGGGCCTGCCCATACAGGCGCTCGACTGGGAGAATCGGACAGATGGAGTTGCAGAAGCCGGCCTTCATGTCGTAAAAGGCGCCGAGGAGAACCGCAGCCACCGCGACGGCTAGGATCAGGGCCGCAAGAGCCATCCCGTCCGTATTGAACAGGAATCTGCGGGCAGGAACCAGCAGGGCCAGGAGTACCACGCCGATCGTCCCCGCCACCGGGGCCCATTTCACGGTGAGCGACCGGCGTGCCATCAACCCATTCGGCAGTGTGTTCAGTGTGGCGAGCGGGCAGATGCCGCGCCAGAGCGCGGGGCTCACGAGGAGGCTCGCAGGCAGAAGCGGGAGGACGATGTTCCAGAGCACGTGGAGTGTTGGTTCTGGACGCGCCAGCAACCCAATCACCAGGCTCGCCAGAAGGGTCAGGCTGATTGCCTGAGCCATCCTCCAGCGTAGGTTGGCCGTAGGGCGGGATGGTGGAATGACGTCGAGCGGTGTGGCCATGAAACTCCAATCCGTCCCGGTAGTGGCAGGGAGTCCAACCCTACGACCGACGGGAGGATGGAGTTCCAGCCCTGAGCTATGGGCTTTCCGCCCTGGCTTCGGTCAGCAGGCGCCGGAGAAGATCGTTGCGACTCACGATACCCACAAGGACCGGTTTCCCGCTGTGCCGCTGCACCACGGGGATGCTCCGGAGGCGGGTCTCCACCATGAGGTCGGCAACGGCGGCGATGGCATCGTCCGGCTCGACCGTGATGATGCCGTGGCGCATGATCCGCTCGACGGGGAACTGGGAGACGGAGGCCAGGCCGGGAACCTCCAGTGAGTCAGCGGGACGCAACAGTCCAAGGAGATCGAGCTTGGTGACGATGCCAGCGAGGACACCCTCCTCATCAACCACCGGAAAGCCGTTGTAGTCATGATGATCAAACAGGATGACCAGCTCGCCTATGGTCATGTCGCGACTCACCGCCAGCGGCTCCTTCGTCATGACCTCCCTCACCGGCAGCGTCGAGACGGTTTCTGTCACCGGAGCCCCCTTTCCACTGATACCAAAGGCCTCCACGAGAAGGCGCACCACACCAATACTCGCAACTGAAAGGTGAAGGATCGATGAGGCGGGGATGAGAGTGAGTGGTGACTCGTCCTGAGAGGCGGAGCCGGACGGCGCCGCCGGAGAGATGCAAGCACAGGCGAACTGACGAATGCCCGCGCCTGGAGGACGCGGGCATTCGCATGCAACAGGAGCCTACTCTTTGACGCGGTCTTTCAGACCCTTACCGGCGCGGAAGGAGACCGTCTTCCGAGCCTTGATCATGATTTCCTTCCCGGTCTGTGGGTTGCGGCCCTTGCGCGCCTTCATCTTCCTCGTGCGGAAGGTGCCAAACCCGGTGATCGTGAAGTCCCGCCCGGCATCTAATTCAGTCGCGATAATTCCTTGCCGCGGCTTGGTCGAGAAGACCGTATCGAGGACATCCATCGCCTTGGTCTTCGAAATGTCGACCTTCTTGGCCAGCTTCTCGGCAAAATCTTCCTTGTTCACGCTCCGGCTCCTGGATTGGGGTCTGAGTAAGGACAGAAACGACGCACCCATAATGGGGCATTGTTCCCGCCCGCGCAAGGACCGAACCACCGAAAAAGCCCGGATTCATGGGCCTCCCGAGGGATGGCCTTTTGAATGTCCCCATCCCACGCCTTCCGGCCGCCCTCGGCCCGACTACCTTTCGCATCATCCTTCCGCTACCCTGAGGCCATGGCCCGATCCAAATCCCCCCGGCGCGCCCGCGCTGAAGACCTCAGCTCGCTAGACCGGCGAGTCGCCGAACTGCAACAGGAGCGGCGGGATGAAGCCGAGCAGGTCACCCGTTTCCGGGCCGCTCTCCGGGGCTCGCGGGTCGGGATGTTCAACCAGGACCGCGAGCTTCGTTACACCTGGGTGTACAACCCCCACGCCGGATTCTCCTCCGCAGATGTGCTGGGCAAGACCGATGAGGATCTCCTCCCGCCACCCGACGCGGCTGCCCTCACTGCGCTCAAGCGGCGGGTCCTCAAGGCCGGGGCCGGGGAGTCCGCCGAAGTCACCGTGACCATCGATGGACGGGCCGTGTGCTACGACCTTCACGTCGAGCCGATGCGCGAGGGCTCGGGGGAAATCTCCGGCGTCATGGGCGTCGCGGTAGATATCACAGAACGCAAGCGCTTCGAGACGGCGGTCAAGGAAGGCGAGGAACGCCACCGCGCGCTCCTCTGGGCCGTGCCGGATATGATCTTTCGCCTGAGGCGAGACGGGACCTTCCTCGAGTACGTGCCGGGCCACGATATCACTCCATTGATGAGCCCGGACGAGTTCCTGGGCCGGCGCATGGAAGACCTTCTCCCCGGATCGATCACCGAACCGTCGATGCGTGCGCTCGAGCGTGCGTTTGTTAGCGGCGAGGCGCAGACGTTCGAGTATCCGCTCGAGATCGATCAGGAGACCCGACATTTCGAGGCGCGGATCGCCGTGAGCGGCCAGGAGGAGGCCCTCGTCATCGTCCGGGACATTACCGAGAACCGCCGGGCCCTTGAAGCACTGCAACGCCGCGACCGGCAGCTCGGCCTCCTGCTGGCCGCCGCGATTCGACTGAACAGCCAACTCTCCGTCGATACCGTCCTCCAAGAAGTGGCTGACTCTGCTCGGGCCGTCATCGGATGCCGCTACGCCGCCCTCGGCATCCTCAGCACGAACCGAACCAACTTGGACACGTTTGTCACTAGTGGGATCGACTCAGACCACGCTGCCCGCATCGGCGCTCCACCGACCGGTAAGGGAGTGCTCGGCCGGGTCATGGCCGAGCAGCGCCCCATCCGCATGGGCGATCTTACGGCGGATCCCAAGGCCCATGGCTTCCCACCTGAACACCCTCCGATGAGGTCCTTCCTCGGTGTACCGGTCATCGGCCGCTACGGCCCAATTGGGAACCTCTATTTCACCGAGAAGATCAGCGCCGCAGAATTCACTGCCGAGGATGAGGCGCTGGCTCAAATGTTGGCCGCCGAGGCCGCTGTCGCCGTCGAGAACTCTCGCCTCATCACAGAATTACAGTCCATGCACGCATCCCGCGATCGATTCTACGCTATGGTCAATCACGAGCTCCGGAACGCGTTGACCGGAGTGTACGGGTGGGCTGAGCTTTTGATGAGGAAGACCGGTCCGCAACCGCCGCGCGAGGTGTACGAGACGGTAGAGTGCGCCGAGTACGCCATGGAGATCGTCAACGACATGCTCGACCTGAGCCGGCTGGATGCGGCCAAGCTCAAGCCCCGGGTGTCTGAGGTGGACGCGATGGACATCGTGGCGCATTCGCTCACGACAGTCCAACCTGAAGCACACCGAGACGGGGTCGTTATCGCGGTCGAGGGTGGAGACCAGCCGCTCACTTGCCGCACCGACGCCACTCGGGTCCAGCAGGTGCTCATCAATCTGCTCCGGAATGCCATTCGGCACAGCGGCGGCACGGAGGTCATCGTCAGGCTCGAGGCGGACGCCACCGAGATGCGTTTCGCCGTCGTCGACCAGGGCAAGGGCATCGATCCGGCGCAACAGGCGGTGCTGTTCGATGCCTACGAGCGGGCCGACTCGGCCAAGGGCGGCGGCACCGGCCTCGGCCTTACCCTTTCGCGCCGGCTGGCGCGACTCCTTGGCGGGGAAATCCAGGTCGATAGCGAGCTGAACAAGGGAGCGACCTTCACGTTGCGGATCGCGAGGTATATGAAGGGAGAGTAGGGAGTAGGGAGTAGGGAGCAGGGAGTAGGGAGTTAGGGAGTCACTCCTTACTCCTCACTCCTCACTTCAACACCTCCCTTACCTCTAGCTCCGCATCGATCCGATCGCCGATCTCTCGGGCCCGGGAAAGATCGGCCGTGAGATCGCTCACGGTGCCGGTGCCTGCTCTGAGCCGGAGCATGCCCAGCCGGAGGTTTTCGAGCGCCCCGACCGCACTCTCGAGACGGTCACCCTGGTCGCCGCGCTGCCGCAACGTCTCCGCGTCGTGTTCCAGTCGGCGGATCACTTTGGGCACCTCGGCGAACTGCTTCCGCTGTTCGGGTGGGAGCGCCTCGTAGAGTTCCGCCACGGAGCGGCCCAGTACCACTTCAGTAGGATCGGGGGATGGCAGTGCCGGGCGTTCCGGTGGCGCAAGGCCGTACCCGGCAATCTTAAAGAACCGACGCCCAAACTTGCCGGCCCAGACGCGGTGCCACACGCCATACACCTTGCGGATAAACCGTCTCTGGCCAACCGCCTCGGCCTCCTCTTCCTGCGCCTGAGCCTCCGCGAGCAGTGCCGCCCGAATGTCGTCGAAGGCGTAGCCCTCGAGCAGGAGCTTCCGCGCGGCGATCCCGAGCTGGGCCAACACGAGGCCGAAGACCAGGACGATCCCACCGGCATCGACGTTTGCACCACTCGCCACCACAGCGGCCGTGAGGAACACGGCGGTACTCACCTCAGCGTTCCGGATGAAGTTCCGAACCAATGGCGGTGCGCGGAGCTCTCGGCCCCGTACCGCGCCCACTGCTTGGGCCAGCTCGTCCGCGGAGGGGAACCGCTCTCCAGGGGTCTTCGCGAGGCAGCGATCGATCACCGCAGCGAGCTTGCCGGATACTTCCGGCCTGAGGGAAGTAACGGACGGTGGAGGTGCGGTGAGATGCTTGACGACGAGGGCTCGGGCAGTCGGCGCATCAAACGGGGTCCGTCCGGTGAGCGCGAAGAAGGCGGTGACACCGAGAGAGTAGAGGTCGCTCCGCGCGTCGACCTCCTCACCCGAGGCCTGCTCCGGGCTCATGTACCGTGCGGTCCCGCTGATCGTCGTGGATGGCCCCGCCTCGTCGATGGCGGCCACGCTGGCAATCCCGAAATCTGTTACCATCGATCGACCGGTGGCGCGCTCGATCATGATGTTCTCGGGCTTGATGTCGCGATGCACTACTCCGCGCGAATGGGCGTAGCCCAGCGCCCACGCAACTTCCTGGATCAGCTTCATGGCCGCGCGCGGCGTGAGCGGCCCCTGGCGCTCGACCTGCTCTCGCAGCGTCTCACCATCGACGAAACCCATCACGAAGAAAACCGAGTCGCCGTGTTCTTCCACCGCATGAATCGGGACGATATGGGGATGGGAAAGACCGGCCGCAGTCCGGGCCTCGCGAAGGAATCGATGGCGCAGTCCCGCTTGGGGGGCAAGTTCCGGTGGCAGCAGCTTGATGGCGATTAGCCGGTCGAGCGCCACGTCCCGCGCCAGGAGCACGATCCCCATCCCACCGCGCCCCAACTCCCGCTCCAAGGAGTAGCGACCCGCAACCACGGCTTGGAGCTCGAGGAACTCAGGACTGACGGTCGTTGTCATGCGCCAAATCTCCCATTGGATGCTCCGTCAAGCTAGTGCTGGAGGGAAAAGTCGGGGTCCGGGAGCATGATGAAGCTTCCTTGTCTCCAATTTCACCCTTCTCTCACGATCGATGGGACACAAAGTTGTACCAGTAAGATTCTCCCGGGCGCGCGCTAGCTAACCCGGGAGCACGACCACAACGCCAACACAAGGAGGGGCAGCATGCCACCCAGAGGGCTGTTGTCTCCAAAAGACAAAGAACTGATCGCCATCGGCGCCTCGATCGGGGCCGGCTGCCAATCCTGCACGGCCCATCACGTGGAGGCGGCCAGGGAGGCACACGCCACCAACGAGGAGATCCGGGAGGCGATCGACCATGCGCTGGTAGTCCGGCGGCGTGCCACCAGGATCATGCTCGGCGTCGCGGAGCGGCTGCTGGGGAACGAAGATGCGGTTGAGAGCCATGAAGGACGTGCCCTGCCCGCCGTGGGTGAGCTGGTATCGATCGCCGCTTCGATCGGGCTCAACTGCACGTCGAACCTCGAGATGCATCTTCGCGCCGCGAAGAAGGCAGGGGCCACGACCCGGCAAATCCGCGTCGCGTTGACCTTGGCGCGAATGGTCAGAAAGGTCGCGATGGGCAAGGCCGACGCGGTGGCGAAAGCTCTGACCAAGCCGGTTGACACACCCAGCTCAGTGACGCCCTGAGTCGGCGCCGACACCCGGGTACGCGGGAACATCATGGCCTCAAAGAGCACTGATTCGTCCAAGCCCAAGTTCCACTGGCTCTCACACAGCCATCCGAAAGTCCGAGCATGTCTCACGTGTGACCTGCCCGACGATCCGTTGGTCGAAGGGACGCGGCGACTCCGTATCCTCGCACTCCTGTTCGCGTTCGCCTTCTTCATGGCGAACTTCTTCCCGGCACTCGTCGCCCCGGATTGGGCACGAGGCGTCTTCGCGGACATTTCCGGGTGGGCACCAGGGGTAACCTCAATCGCCGTGGCACTGGTGGTCTTCTGGCTAACCACGCGACCGAAGATCTCCCCCAAAACACTCATGAACGTTGGCGTAGTGTTCGAGATAGTGGGGAGCTTTGGGATCGCGATGGCCCAGTACTGGGGTGTCTATCACGGGCTCGAGCACAACCCGGACCATTTGGAGATCTTCGGGGTCTCCTGGGTGGCCGTCTGGATGCTGCTCTTCACCATCGTCGTGCCCATGCGGCCGCGGCGAGCGCTCCTGGCTGCGATTGCATCGGCGAGTTCGGTGCCGATCGTCATGGCCATGACCATGCGGTATGGCGGGACCTCCATCGAGCTGACTCCGATGGTATTCTTTGTCGGCTTGATCCTGCCGTACATCATCATCGTCATCATGGCCTACGCAGGGGCCCGAGTCGTCTATCAACTCGGTTCCGACGTGAGCCGTGCGCGCGACCTCGGCAGTTACCGACTGGTGAAGCGGCTCGGCCAGGGAGGGATGGGGGAGGTCTGGCGTGCCGAGCACCGCATGTTGGCCCGGCCGGCCGCCATCAAGCTCGTACGCCCCGAGATGCTCGGTGACACCGCCGGCGAGAACCCGGATGTCATTCTCAAACGCTTTGAACGTGAGGCCCAAGCCACGGCACAGATGCACTCGCCTCATACCATCAGCGTGTATGATTTCGGCATTTCCGGCGAGGGCACGTTCTATTACGTGATGGAACTCCTCGACGGATTTGACCTCGAATCGTTCGTCCGGCAATTCGGTCCGCTCCCCGCGGAACGCGTCATCCACCTTCTCTGCCAGGCGTGCGACTCTCTCGGCGAGGCACATGAGGCCGGCCTGATCCACCGAGACGTCAAACCGGCCAACATGTTCGTCTGCCGGTATGGGCGAGACGTTGATTTCATCAAGGTGCTGGATTTCGGGTTGGTCAAGCCGCGTCATGCCACGGGCGAGGCCGATCTCAAACTCACTGCGGACAACATTCAGGGCGGCACTCCGGCCTACATCGCGCCGGAACAGGTGCTCACCGGGTCGGTCGATGCACGGACGGACATCTACTGTCTCGGCTGCGTCGCCTACTGGCTCCTGACCGGCCAGCTCGTGTTCAAGGGTGCGACGGCGCTTCAGACCCTGGTCCAGCACGTCCAGGCAGAGCCGGTCCCGCCCTCACATCGGACCGAATTGGAGATACCCACCTCCCTCGAGGACGCGATCCTCTCATGCCTCGAGAAGGATCCAGACCAGAGACCGCAGGACGTCGATATGCTCTCAGAACTCTTGGGGAGCTGCACAACGCGCGCTCAGTGGAGTACGGAGCGCGCCCGTGAATGGTGGGATCTGCACCAGCCCCCCACGGAGCCGGTGAGTGAGATTCGGCCCGCCGCTCTTACTGTTTCCGCATGAGGGCTTGAAAGCGCGGATCGTCGCGGAGTGAATCGAGATCGGGGTCTTGTTCGATCCAATCCCGGCGCCAAAACCCCCTTTCGATCGCTTCTTCGAGGCACGTGATAGCGCGGTCCACCTGCCGGTCTACCGCATACAGGCACGCCACGTTGTAGCGTACGCCCGCGTCCTCCGGATCGATCTCGAGCGCACGCTCGGCACAGCGAAGCCCCTCCTCCGGCTCGCCCAACCGGCACAAGGAAACGGCACACATGGTCGCCGCGCGAGGATCGTCGGGGTTGAGCGCCAGGTGTTCCTTCGCTACCTCCAACGCTATCCGATAGGCCGCATCGGCATCCGCGCTCCGCTTCAAGGCGGCGAGCGATTGGGCGGCGAAGAACCGGGCTTGGTAGTCCTCCCGTACCCGGCACGCCTCCTCGAAGAGCCGTGCCGCATCTTCCAACTTCCCCTGCTGGAAACAGGTCCGGGCAAAGAAGTACTTCGCCTCGAACAGCTGAGGATCGAGCGCGATGGCGGCCTGGAACTCCCGTTCCGCCTCATCGTATCGCTCCCCGAGGCTCAACGTCCACGCTCGTGCCGCGTGGGCCTCGGGCAGCTCGGGGTCGAGTTCGAGCGCACGCAGGCTCGCGGCGTCCGCTTGTTCGACATCGCCCTCGGAGGGGAAGTACATGTTCAAGGTCGTATAGCAATCAGCCACCCCCGCCCATGCGAGCGCGAAGTTTGGATCGATCTCGGTGGCTCGCTGGTACATCTTGAGCGCGTACTGCAGGCTCTTCCGCCGGGCCTGGTGGAAGAACTGCCGTCCCCGAAGGTAGTACTCGTATGCATCGATGTTGGCGGTCGGCACTCGCCTGATCGCACGCCGTTCGTCCTCACTCAGGAGCACCCGAAGTGCTCGGACGATGTTCTCCGCGATTTCGTCCTGAATCGCGAAGACGTCTTCCATCTCACGGTCATATCGCTGTGACCAGAGGTGATATCCATCGGCCACATCGATCAACTGTGCCGCAACTCGCAATCGATTTCCGATCTTCCGCACGCTGCCTTCGAGTACGGAACGCACGTTCAGCTGGGCGCCGATGGCGCGGATGTCCTGCTGGGTTCCCTTGAGGCCGAAGGACGAGGTTCGCGAGGCGACGTACAGTCCTTCGATCTTGGCCAACGCGTTGATGATCTCTTCGCTAATGCCGTCACTCAGATACTCGTTCTCGGGGTCGGCGCTCACATTGGTGAAGGGGAGGACGGCAATCGACTTGGCCGGTGACTCTTCCTCAGGCGGCCCCTCGGCGCGAAGCGCGGCAGCAAAATCGTTGAGCCGCGCAAAGCGATCCACCCGTTCCTTGGCGAGGGCCTTGGCCACGGCCCGGACCACCTGGGCCGGCAGGTCAGGGCGCAGGGCGGTGAGGGAAGGCACCGGGTCCATCATGTGGCGGGCAAGGACCGCGCGTGATGTAGGCGCAACGAAGGGAGGTTGTCCTCCTAGCATTTCGTAGACCACACAGCCAAGGGAGTAGACGTCGCTGCGTCCATCGATCACGTCCTCGGCACAGGCCTGTTCCGGGCTCATGTACGCGGGAGTCCCGACCGCCCGGCCCGACTCGGTCAGCCGGCTGCCCGCGGATTCCGTGACCGCATGCGCCACCCCAAAGTCGGCCACGACCGCATGGCCTTCTTCCAGTAGGATGTTTTCGGGCTTGATATCCCGGTGCACCACACCGCGACCGTGGGCGTAGTCGAGCGCGTCGGCGATCGCACAGGCGATGTCCAGCGCCTGATCG
>JABDII010000132.1 GCA_013003805.1 Gemmatimonadales bacterium | reverse complement strand
CTACACTCCTGCTTCTTAGAACCCCGTCGCCTGGATGTTCCCGTTCACGGTCTGGAGGTCGATGCTGCCCTGCCCGCCGCCGAGCGTACCCGAGAAGGAGGTCAGCGTTTGGACGGGGTTCAGGAATACGAGACCGCTCACGGTGATCACCCCGTTCACCAGGGTGGCGGAGAACTGGGCAGACGTGTTCTGGGGAATGTCCAGGGCGACGTTGCCGTTCACCGTCACCAAATCGATGATGCCGTTCGGTGCCAGGATGGGTGTCTGGCTCTCGACGTTGCCGTTCACCAGCGAAACCAACTGGTCACCCAAGACGTCATCGAGCGTCACGTTCCCGTTGGTGTTGGTCACCGATACGATGTCGTCCATCAACTGGACGGTCACGTTCCCGTTGATATTGACCAATTGGGCAGTGAGCCGTGCCGGTACGGAGAGCTCATAGTTGACCACGAGGTTCCGGCCACCGGTGTTGCTGGGTTGCACCGTCCGGATGCGGATCTCGTTCCCGATCTCCGTAACCGCCACTTGCAGCCGATCGAGATAGTCCTGGGCGTCCGCGACGCTTTCCGACCAGACCTGCCGTTCACCCCGGATTTGGAAATTGTCCGTTCCCGCCACCCCGACCACGGTGATGTTGCCATTGATGCCTACGACATTGAATGTGGTCCGCGCGCTCGCATCGAGATCGATGTTGAGCGAGACTTCGGCCAGGAAATCCTGATTGTCAACCTGGCCGCCGCCGCCATTTGGGCCGCTCGAATCCCCGCAGCCGGCTGTCAGGGCAGCGATGACGGTGAGAGCAACAACCTTCTTTCCCATGATATCGACTCCGTCCTATGCCTCCGATCCCCTGAAGGCGTTGTACAGCAACCCAAAGATGGCCCCGCCGATGGCGCCATCCGCCAAGCCATAGAGCGTGCCCCAAATCACCGAGCCGAAACCGGTGGCGGCCTTATACCCCGGATAGATCGAGTCGAGCATGTTGAGGAGCGCTCCGCCATAGCTCGGCCACATCAGGTTGGCGAGACCCACGAAGAACACCATCCCACCCAGGAACAGCGCGCAGGTCAGTGCCAAGGCCTTGACGTTGAGTTTCATGTCCCCCCCAGTCCGGTTTACGCCGATGCCTGCGTGGCCATCCCAGCCCGGGATGGCGCCCTAGATCATCTTGAGCATAGGTGGATGAAGGGGTCGTGAGATTAGCAGGAAAAGACGGCTCATGCCGCCTTCCCACCAAGCCTTTCCGAAAGCTCCGCCAGCCCACCGGGCTCACCCAAGATGGTGAGCCGGTCGCCTAGGCGGAGAACCGTCCGCCATTGGGGCACGATGGAGCGGCCGTCCCGCCGGATGAGGACCACCAGCAGCCCCTCGGGTAGATCCAGTTCTTGAAGTGACTGGCCAATCCAAGTCTCGACGGGCGTCTCAGGCTCCAGCCGAACGGAGAGGAAGCGATCGTTCCGGAGCAGGGTCTCCTTCAGGTCTTGCTCATCCTCGCCGGCCAGCCATTCAGGGATGAAGGTCTCGTCTTCCACGCGCCCGGCCAGCTGGGCCAAAATACGAAGGTGTCGGCCAGGATCGTCTTCCCCGCTCACCATGACGAACACGGCGTGCACCGGGTGGACTGCTGCCTGCCGCGCCACCTCGCCCACCCCTTCGGCCGCGATCACGCCGCCCTTACAGCGCACCAGTATCAGGGCCGACTCCTCGAGCACGGGGAGCCGGGCGTGGAGGAGTGCCGCACCGTGGGCCACCGGGGCACCACCCGTTTCGATGCCCATCGCGATGCTGTGCTCCAGCTCTTCGCAACTCGCCGGTACCCGGCGGCTCAGCAGCAGACACGCATCGTGGACGATGGCATCGAGCGCACACGCTTCCTCGTGATCGATCACCTCCGCCTGCGCCACCAGGTGATCGAAGGGATCTTCGGCCCGGAGCCCCTTCTCCTTCATGATATCGCGCAACTCGCGGTCGAGTCCGGCGAAGCGCCGACGACCCAAGCGCTCAAACACATGGAAGATGGCTCCGTCGCGAGCAATCCTCGGCCGAGCGTAGTAGTTGTACCAGCCGAACGCGAGCGCCGTCACCCCCAGGGTAAATAGGACCGGTAGCCACCCCATCTCCGCGACCAGTACCAGCGGGAGGAAGATCCCCACCAACTGAGGCCAGGGATAGAGCGGCGAGCGGAAGCCGGGATCGTAGGAGTCGAGTCCGCTCTCCCGCATGACAACCACCGCCAGGTTGACGAGCCCGAACAGGAGTAATTGGAGGGAGCTCGCGAGCTTCGCGACGCTCACGATATCGAGCGTCGTCAGCATGAGCACCAACAGGAGCACCGTCAGGAGGATTGCCGCGACCGGTGCGCCCCGGTGCCCCGTGATCGCAAAGTAGTCCGGAAAGATCTTGTCCCGGGCCATCGCCAGCGGGTAGCGCGATGCAGCCAGGATGCCCGCGTTGGCCATGGAGGCAAAGGCCAGAACCGCGGCTCCCACCATGAGCCACATGCTGATGCGGGACGGAATCCACCTGGTGAAGGCGTTCGCCGTGTCGGCTACCGGGGTGAGGCTCAGACTCAATGTCTCGGTGCCCAGCACCGACACCATGATGAAGACCCCGACGACGTAGATGGTCACAACCGTGAGCAGGGCGATCGTCATGCCAAGCGGGATGTTCCGATCGGGATTCTCGATCTCCTCGGCAAGGCTCGCGACCTTGGTGAGTCCTACGAAGGACACGAACACGAGCCCCACGGCGCTCAAGAGGCCGTCGACCCCGTCGATCAGGAACGGCGCGAACTGCTCACTCATACTCGGGCCCTCACGGGGCCCGGCGATCTCGGTCACGCCATGCACCAGGAAGTAGCCGAGCATGATGAGCAGGCCGAGCACGAACACGCGAAGTAGGCCGCTGGATTGTCTCGCACCGGTGATGTTCAGGATGGCGAAAATCACGGCGAACGCGACCGCGGTCGGCACCAGCGGAAGGTCCACGACGAGCGACACGTACGCGCCCATGCCGATCAGCGCAAACGCGCTCTTCAAGACCAAGGCGAGCCACGTGCCGATTCCACCAATCGTGCCGACCAGTGGACCCAACGTGCGGTCGAGGTAGTAGTACGCCCCACCGGCACGCGGCATGGCCGTCGCGAGTTCCGCCTGGCTCAACATGGCGGGGATAATGAGGAGGCCGGCCAGGAGATAGGCCAGCACCACGCTCGATCCAGCCTGGGCCGCGGCCAGGCCGGGCAGCAGGAAGAACCCGGAACTGATCATGGCGCCGGTCGAGATCACGAAGATGTCGAC
Organism: Gemmatimonadales bacterium; assembly: GCA_013003805.1. GTDB lineage: Bacteria > Gemmatimonadota > Gemmatimonadetes > Gemmatimonadales > GWC2-71-9 > JABDII01. Next base: position 829 of record JABDII010000132.1, on the reverse strand, counting down.
CAGCGCAAGCTGCTTGCGCAGCAGGGCGAACTTGGTAATGGCCATGGAGTTGGGAGGACTGCCCGCCTAGCTGCGGGGGCTCCGTCGCGCGAAGGTCATGCTAAAAGGTGGGTCGCCGGCGCGGGGGACGCCAGGGTTGGGCCCCGGGGTCCGGCCAGCCCTAATGTCTGGACTGGAAGACCTGATTCCCTCCGCCACTCGCCACCGGGCGCCGTGGACGGTATTGTGGAACCTGCTTTGCCCTGAGCCACCCAAGCACCAGCCGAGGCCGCATGACGCCCGCCCCCGCCCCCGCCCCCACCCCGACCACCGAGAGCGTGCGCCCGCCGAAGAAGGTGCTCGGTATCTGGATGTGCACCGCCTTGGTAGTCGGCAACATGATCGGCTCGGGCATCTTCCTCTTACCCGCGTCGCTCGCCAGCTACGGCTCCATCAGCATGTTCGGCTGGCTGTTCACCTCGGTAGGGGCCATCATGGTGGCGCTCGTGTTCGCCCGGCTCGCGCGCATGATCCCCCGGGCCGGAGGGCCGTACACCTACTCGCGGCAGGGCTTCGGCGACTTCATCGGCTTTCTTATCGCGTGGGGTTATTGGATCTCGCTCATGAGCGGCAACGCGGCCATCGCCGTTGCGATGGTGAGCTACGCCGGGGTGTTCTGGCCGGCGCTCTCGAGCAGTCCGGGCGTTGCCGCGGCGGTCGCCGCCGGGGCGGTCTGGGCCCTCACCATTGTCAACGTCATGGGTGTCAAGCTGGCGGGGCGAGTCCAGGTCGCGACGACGGTGCTCAAGCTGATCCCGCTCATTTTGGTGGCGACCCTGGGCTACGCCTT
>JABDII010000104.1 GCA_013003805.1 Gemmatimonadales bacterium | reverse complement strand
ATTCTATTCGTCGAGGAGATCGAGCCGGTCCTGTCGTTCTGGGTCCAGCGTCTCGGGTTCCAATCGGTTGTCGAGGTGCCTGAAGGTGATCGCATCGGGTTCCTCTTGTTGGCGCGCGACGCTGCCGAGGTGATGTATCAGTCCCGTGCCAGCATCATGAGCGACGTCCCGGCCCTGGCTGAGGGATCCATGGCCCCATCCGGAGCACTCTACATCGATGTCGACTCGATCGACGACGTCATCGAGCGGCTCGATGACGTCGAGGTCGTAGTCCCTAAGCGGACTACCTTCTATGGCGCCACCGAGATCTTCGTCCGGGCCCCGGGCGGGCACATCGTCGGGTTTGCGCAGCAGGGAGAAGAGAAGTGAGAAGTGTGAAGCAAGGAGTACTAACAGGAGATTCGGCGAGTATTCACTTGGCTTCGGTTTCATTAAGGGAGGTAGGGATGCGTGTTGTCATGGCAGTGGCGGCGGCGATCATTGTCGGGTTGAGTCCGAGCAACGCCAGGGCTCAGGGTAAGCCCATCGCCGGGCAAATTGCCGAGGCGGTCTTTGCACTCCCGGAAGCCGATCGGGCGGGCGCGAAGGTGTGGGGATGGCGGGGCGATGCAGAAACGATGGAGATCATTCGCGAGGGCACCAACGACTTCGTGTGCCTGGCCGACAAGCCCGGCGATCAACGCTTCAGCATCTCGTGTTACGAAGACCGGCTCGAGCCATTCATGGCACGGGGCCGAGAATTGAGGGCCGAGGGCAAGGGCACCGGTGAGGTGAGGCGAATCCGGCGGAGTGAGATCGAAGCCGGTATGCTAGCCTTGCCCGACAGCTCGCGTTTGACATCGCTCCGTGGCCAAATCAACCCGGCGACGGGGCGTCCCGATAGCGTATCCGTGCTCCGCGTCGTCTACCTCCCCAATGCCACCGCCGAATCCGCCGGCGTGCCGGCCTCAGCGCCGCGCGGTGAGCCGTTTCTCATGGAGGCGGGGACCTACCGAGCCCACCTCATGATGCCGAGCGGTCGGATCGCGTTCACGCCCTAGTCATGGGACCCCGGGTCGGCTCCAGCAGGCGACCCGGGAAACCAATCCCTCCGACGCTCCGTAGGTACCAGAATCTCGCTCACGCTGTTACAATGGGTGCCGCGATTTCACGGCACCCGATCATTCAAACCCCGAGGTTAAGCCGATGTCCCGTGTAGTCTTAGCAACGCTCCTCCTTCTGGGGCTCACCACCGTGTACCCAGCTCGGGTCCACGCCCAGCTGCCCCCGGCAACCCCCGAACAGGAAGCCGCCGGCCTCCGAGTGGCCCACATTCAGATCGAGCCCGGCGCGCTCGAGATGACGCGGGGCGACACCGCACGGGTACGTGCCGTGCTGCACGATCGAGATGGCACGGTGGTGCCCGGCGCCCAAGCCTTGTTCTTCTCTCCCAGCCGAGCCGTCCGGGGCCAGGGTCTCGTGCAGAACGAGACCATCGTGTTGATCGGGCGCGAGCCGGGCGAGGCGAGTGTCGTGGTCTTCGTCCGAGTGCCGAGCGATTCCGCGAAGTTCCAGGGAATCGGTGGCATCAAGCAGATGGCTGCGATTCCCGTCAGCGTGAAGGATTGGGCAGTGGCCAAGGTCGAAGTCGAGCAGCCGATGTACACGCCCTACGTCGGAAGCACTTTCAAGCTCCATGCGCGGGCGCTGACGGACCGCGGGACCGAACACGAGACCGCGAAGGTTGCCTGGCGGAGTGAGAACCCGGCGATTGCTAGGATTACTCCCGGCGGGGTTGTTACCCCGGGCAAGCCTGGCACCGTCACCTTGATTGCCAGCACCGAGAGCGGAGTCTCCGCGCAACACGCGATGACCGTGGTCAAGAACCCGACCGCTCGTCTTGCGATCTCTCCCATGACCCTATCGACGCGTACGGGTGACGTGGTTCATCTTGATGTCCAAGCGCTCGATGCCAAGGACCAGGCGGTGAAGGGGCTGGCGCTGGCCTACTCGGTATTCGGTATCGATTCGGCTGGAGCGATGGTGTATCCTGACGGAGCATTTGTCGCCGAGAACCCAGGAGCCTATCGAGTGGTGGCGAGTACCGGCGGACGGTCCGCTGAGGCGATCGTCGAGGCGACTCGCCGGCCGCCTCCAACGCCGGCCCGGAAAGTGGGCCAGGGCACTCGAACCGAGGTCTCGACCAGCGATCTCTGGGTGTTCACCGGCAAGGATGGACGGGACTACGCCTATACAGGCACTCATGCCCAGGGCGGCGGCCAGCGGATGTTCGTCTGGGACGTGACCGATCCAGCCAGCATTCAATTGATCGACTCCGTGGTGGTGGACGCGCGCGTGGTCAATGACGTCAAGGTCAACGACGATGCGTCCTGGGCCATTCTCACCCGGGAAGGGGCAAGCAATCGTCAGAACGGAGTCGTGGTGCTCGATCTGGCCGACCCAGCACACCCCACGGTCATTGCAGAGCTCACCGATCAGCTCACCTCGGGAATTCACAATGTCTGGATCATTGGGGACATGGTCTACGCCGTGAACGACGGCACTGCGTCGATGAATATCCTGGACCTAAGTGATCCGGCGAATCCGAAGCACGCCGGCCACTGGGAGGTCAGGCCGGGCGAGTCCAGCAAGACGCTGCACGACGTCTGGTCCGATGGCAGTTACCTGTACC
>JABDII010000087.1 GCA_013003805.1 Gemmatimonadales bacterium | reverse complement strand
GGCCCGTCGTCGTTACGCTCTGGCACGCCTCGTCACGCCCCGCAAAAGGTGACCGTTTGTTTCAAGACCGCTGCCTTGCCAATTAGGTCTAGCCCTCCGACGCCCGGAATATAACGGCTTCGGGGGGACTCGGGACCCCCGGTCGGACGTTCTTAGCCCTCGATATAGCCCTTTTGCGTGAACAAAGCGGAAGGACGCCCGATTCATAACCGGCGCGCCTCGCCGGGCTGGCCACTCCGCGTGTCGCTGGTCCCGCGGCCGCAGGCGGTTGTATCTTGGGATCATTCGGGAACCCGGGCGGGCTAACTCTCCACTCTTATGCTGCGGGAGTTGCATGTCTGTCTAAGGGCGCTATGCAGTACAATACTAGTTAGGCCGACCCCGGATCAAACCGACACGAAGTGTGACCTCACCCGGCACGATTCTTCGAGAAGGTCTCCACCCCTGCCTCGACAATCGTCGCCGCGATGACCATTGAAGTACGATATCTGGCCAATGAGCCTTTCACTCCCACGCAATGTCAATTAGGACGCAAACCATGAGTGACCCCTTTGCTCCACGCGTCGGCGGAGTCCTCAGCGCCGACATCGCCGTTCCCGAACACGAACGTGAAGTGCGCTTCTACTCGCGTGTACTCAGCACGGGTGAGAGCCCGCTTTGGCGCGAGGATCTAATGAACAACCTCGGCATGCCGATCATCGGATTGGGCGCGCGTAGCACGGAGCATGAGATGCTCCCTCTTCAATGGATGCCGCACATTCAGGTCGCTGATGTCGCAACGAGTGTTGAGCGTGCCCTGGGTCTGGGCGGGAGCGAGCTCATGCATGGCAAGGACGACGATGGAAAGAGCCAGTGGGCGGTGCTGCTCGATCCCAATGGGGCGGCGTTCGGGATCATTCCGGTCGTTTCTGCGGAAGAAATTTCCGCATCAGACGGCGCCGCATCGCGCGACCCGTCGGCGCCTGTGGGATGCGTCGCCTGGCTCGACTTGACGGTGTCTGACGCCACGGCAACTCGTGAGTTCTACGGACAGGTCGTTGGCTGGAGCACGAAGGACGTCGAGATGGACGACGCGAGCAAGCGCTACGCCGACTACAATATGCTCGGCGATGATGGAAACGCCGCGGCGGGCGTCTGCCATTCCCGCGGCGTGAACCTGGATGTGCCGCCTGTCTGGATGCTCTATCTCCCCGTTGGCGACCTCGCCGAAAGTCTCCGTCGCGTACCGCAGGAAGGGGGTAAGATCATCAAGGAGACACCGGCGAACGATCGGGGGTACGCATATGCGGTGCTTCAGGATCCAGTGGGGGCGTACGTGGCGTTGGTGCCCGGATAAAGAAGGTGCAGCGGCCTAACAATCGCTTGAAGACTGACAGCGCTTCGCGCTGCAGCTTAAGCGAGTGTCCGTTAGGCCGAAAGAAGCGCCGACTTGCTCGGCAGACTTCGGGTCACGGCGAGGTCACGGTGCTCTCCCATTGTTGGGCCGCAGTTAGTCTCGTCTGGCCCCCCAGTGGAGGTCCGCCCCATGATCCCGACGATCCGCGTTCCGCCCGACCTTCGCTCCTATCGGCGAGGTGTCTCCCGAGCTGCCCGGATGGTGCTGAACTTCAGCTTGGCAGTGCTGCCCGCTGGGTGTGCCGGTTGGCGGCGGATAGATCTTCCGCCACCCGAGCTCCTCCCAGAACGGCAGCAGGTCCAACTCTGGCAGGGCAATCAGTCAATCACGCTTCACAGTATGATGTTCAGCGAAGACAGCGTGAGTGGCATTCCGTCCCATCGCCAGCTCACCTGCGAGGCCTGTCGCGTTGGTGTACCGATCGCGGCGGTCGACTCGATTCGGCTTGGCAACCGAGAAGCAACAGGTATGGTGATTGGCTTTGCGCCGGTTGTCGCACTCAGTGTCTTTGGCTTGGTCTTCGCACTGGGGTACGGTTCAGACTGAGAGGACGCGGGCGGCCTAACAGCCGCGTGCAGTGGCCGGGCCTTGCCCGGCCCAAGGGATTCCATTGATTTGTGAGGAGGCGGGCAAGAGGCCCGCCACTGACGCGGGATTCGTTAGGACGACCCAGACAACCACGAGAATCTCTCCAGGGCCCTCGCGTGGTGAGTCCTTTCCCAAGGCAGCCCTCCAAAAGGGATTCTTTGTGGTCTCAGGGCCGGGTCCGGCTCGAGCGGTGCCTGAGGACGGATCGCGTGGCTGGCGCCCTAACGCCCGCGTGCAGTCGCGGGCGCTTGTGGTATTCTGAAGGAACCCGTTGATTGCGACAGGTTCGGGCTGATCGCCCGCAACTGACGCGCAACTCGTTAGGAGGGCCTACATGCGCACTTGGCTCATCGTCGGCCTGTGGAGCCTCTTTGCGGCATCGGGACTCTTCTCCCAACCCCAAACACACATTGACCATCTGAAGCCAATACCCGCCTACGGAGAATTCGGGTATGGTGAGGCAGTGTTTCGAGCGCTGATCAAGGAACGGCTCCCAGAATTGTGGATGATCGTGAGACCAAGTTTTTCTCCTGAGTACACTGTGGTTCTTGGGAGGATATGGCACAATGGTGGCATCCGCCGTGAGCTGGCTGGTTATCAACTCCGTTGGGCGAAGGCAAAGGAAGCTCTGTGGAATTGGAAAACCCTCTCTGACGGCACGATGGAATTGGATCTCAGAAGGCACCCAGAGCTTCACGAGAAATCTACGGACTTCCCTGTAGAAGCAGGT
>JABDII010000041.1 GCA_013003805.1 Gemmatimonadales bacterium | reverse complement strand
CCCCATACAGTGTACGCGAAGGTCGTGACATAAATGGCCGTGAACCCCCAGCGAGCGAATTGACGATCGGCGGCGTTACCCCATTCGACGACATTCAGGAGGAATGCGGCCTGCACCAGCAGAGCGGACAGGACGAGGTTCTTCTTCGAGAGAAGCTGTCGAAAATCTCCGAGCGTCACGAATACAATGATCACCCCGATCCAGATAGCTCCCGCCGGGTTGGGGACGAAAATCCGAATAGTTGCGTCCAGCACCTGTCCTCCCGATAGTCACGTGCAGTAATAGGAGTCCGCGTCAGCGTCCTATTGGGATTCCCCTGGCTGCCTCACCTCCCGGACGGCTCTCAGGACCTGGTCGCTCTGGAGCAGAACCCATGCCGGACGTCGTGTATCTCAGAAGACACGCCAGAGTAAGGGCAGGGCGCCTAGGTTCAGGGTGTATTCCCTCGCCGGAATGCCCCAGTATGAGAAAAGGGTGGTCCGAGGAATATCATACAATCGGTTGCGGTAATCCGTTCGGCGCGGCCGGAATCGATCGCGGTGCCACCGATCCATGTCCCTGATGTATATGGCCCCGGTTTCGTCTTCTCCCAGCTTCGAGAACCCGGGCGATGGCGGTTCAGATTGTCGTTGCACGATGTAGTTGGTGCCGGATCCCGGTTCCACGGCCTGCGATGCATAATAGATTAGTTGCAGGTTCCCCACGAGTTCGGCGGAGGGGTCCGCCACATCCCAATCCGCAGCGAACAGCTGCTGCAGCAGTTTCCCCCCATCGTACGATTCGCGGTGGGCTCCGTAGTGCGGACCTCCATAATCGCCGATGCGATATGCGGTGGCGTTCCCGATGAGTCGCATGGTGCGGTCGATCTCGAAATGGCGAGGCATCGACACGACAAACGCCGCTGCCCCGCCCACCAGGGCAGCCCCCGCCAACCAGCGTGGACCAGACTGCCGGAGCACGATCCGCCAGAACACGGCGATCGGGAGAATCATGACCGGCACGAAATGATGGAGATTGGTGAATGCTGGGACGTAGAAGACGAGGAAGTATCCGACGGCGGCAAAGGTCAATGATCGCGCGATGCGGTCCTGCCACCGGACCGCTGCCAGTACCAAGGCCGGGACGATTCCTCCTGGGACGACGACGTACAGCACGCGATGCCAGTCGTCGAGCCGGAGGTAGTGGAAGCGCTCGATAATGGAACTCGCTGTGTACCCCACCTCCGAGTCTGTGAGTGACGGGAGAAGTATCTCCCAGGCCACGTACACGATGCCCCACATTCCCACCGTCGCGGCCACGAGGAACACCGTCCTGCGGCGGCGCTCAGGTGCCACGAAGAACACCCCAGCTGCGAAGAGCAGAATGAAGAGGAGGCCAGTCGGCCTGGCGAGATACGAGAGAACAGCCGCACCCACGAACCACCATGGTTGCTCGGACCAAAGGAAATACGCGGACGCGACCATGACCGTGATCGTCAAGGCCTCAAAAGCCGCTGGGGAAGACAGATCGGCGAAGTACGAGTTGTAGCTTGCGCTGTACCCCATCGTCAACACGAATACGGCCAATGCCAACACGACCACAGTGTCTTCGAGGCGCCCGAGGCGTCGTGGAGACCGAAACTCGATGAGTGCGAGGAGTGCTGCGAAGAGAACCGGGAGACAGAGGACCAGAGGGAGCCGGGTAGCAGCCTCGATCGGCCCAAACAGCATGATGAACCAATGCACCGGGTAGGCCATCGGCAGCATGCCAATGCCGAGACCCACCAGACCGCTCTCGGTAAGGAAGCGGGGGAGTACCGTCCAGGATAGCGAGCGACCGATCTCCATGGCCTCGAAGCCATCGGCACTCAGGTCCTGCCAGAAGATCGTGGGGACGAGAAGAACGACGGCGATCCAAGGTATCGCCATCATCCATGCAAGGCGGCGCCGGCCAGTCGCATCGCCGAGCGGCCATCGCATCGTCGCGAATCGGCGGAGCCGGCCCGCCAAGATTCCCCAGGTCACGAGCCCGGCCCCAGCTGCCAGCACCATGAAGGTCGCTGGGCCGATCGGGCCGGGCAGGAGGAGTTTGGCGCCGGTCGTCGTGACAAAGTGAAGCACTAGTGCCGCCCCGAACCCTTTGATCACGACGGACTCGAGCCGGTCGTCACGGCCGTGGGCGAGCACGAGGAAGATGCCCGGCAACAGCAGTACCAGAATGGCCGTGACGCAGGCAAACGGGAGCGCGATATAGAGGAGCGCCGCGTTGCCCGGCACGAAGTAAGGATGTGGGGGCAGTGCCGTGGGATAGAGATCCCGGACCGCGGCCGGAACGCCTCGAGTCAACACCATCCCAACCACACTGAACGCCAGGAGGACCCCCGTCGAAATTGCGCGATGCTTCCCCGCGGATTCCATTAGCCTTGCCTCACGTTCACGTTTCGCCGACCGGCGGAGATGGCGTCACGGTATGTGCTCGTGTTCGTCTCCACCCTTCCCTGGCTCCCGGCACCAATTTTGCCATACACGTGACTCGCGATGATTTGCGTTTCCTCGCGCCATGGAGCCATCTTTGATTGAGGCGACCATCCCCACCATGCGGCGGTCGAGAATGCTGCTCTCGACGCTTCGACCTCTCTTCATCTCTTCCGCATCTTCGCAATGGCCGACAGCATGCTGCTTTCCGTCGTGATCCCGGTGTACAACGAAGAGGAGTCCGTCAGTAAGCTCCTCACGCGCGTTCTCCAGGCCCCGCTTCCTGACAATCTTACCCTGGAAGCGGTCGTAGTTGACGACGGCTCGACAGACTCCACCCGCGATCGGCTTGCAGCGTTCGAAGATAACGAAAGGGTGAGAATCTTCTTCGCTCCGCACAATATGGGGAAAGGAGCGGCTCTGCGCCGTGGGTTCCAGGAAGCCCGTGGCGAGCTGGTGTTGATCCAGGATGCCGATCTCGAGTATGACCCACGGGAGTATCGGAAACTCCTCGCTCCTGTGCTCGACGGGAATGCCGACGTGGTGTACGGTTCGCGGTTCATGGGAGGTGAATCCCATCGCGTGCTGTTCTTCTGGCATTACCTGGGGAACAGGTTTCTCACGTTGGTCTCCAACGCCTTCACGAATCTGAATCTCACCGACATGGAGACGTGTTACAAGCTGTTTCGCTCCGAGGTTCTCGACCAGATCACAATTCAGGAAGACCGGTTTGGGTTTGAGCCGGAAATCACCGCCAAAGTTGCCCGTGTCGGGGCCCGTATCTACGAAGTCGGGATCAGCTACGCCGGCCGGACCTACGCCGAGGGCAAGAAGATCGGTTGGCGGGACGGCGTTCGCGCACTTTGGTGCATCCTCAAGTACAATCTCTTTGCGAGAGGTCGCCGAGCGCCCTAGCCCGTGGTGTCTCACGACCGCCCGCCACTCGGAGGCAGTCGGTCAAGTGAAGGCGCCTGATCGGCTCGGAGTCCTGGTGTGACATGGCCCAGATTGCGGATTGGCTCAGCACGGTTCGACAAACCCTGCCCCGAATCGGCCTGATGGTCCGGCACATGCAGCCGTCGCTCGAACTGTCGGATGTAAGGTCCATTAGTCCGGCCTTCCTGGAATCTCTTGGGGTCGAGGCGGTCATCTGGGACGTCGATGGTACCCTCATGCCACGGCATCATCGCGAAGTGGCGGCACCGTTCCGA
>JABDII010000031.1 GCA_013003805.1 Gemmatimonadales bacterium | reverse complement strand
ATCCACCGCGGCGTACACCGGGTAGCAGTTGATCCAGGGAATCCGGCCGAGCTTCATGCCGCGTGCACCACCGGCAGGCCACGGCCCCTCAGAGTGGGCGGCGGGGTCAGGTCGTCGAACTCTTCACGCACGCGTTCGTACAGGCTATCGCGTTCGACCGGCCGCTTGCCTGCATTCCGAATGAGCTCCACCAGTCCGTGATACGGGAGGTGCATCTCGGTGGTGGCACCCGCGTCGTGATAAACCCGTTCGAACACTACCGTCCCCTCGACGTCGTCACACCCGAAGTTGAGCGCGATCTGCGAGAGAAATGGTGTCACCATCGGCCAGTGGGTTTTCACGTGCGCGATGTTGTCGAGGAACAGCCGGCCGACGGCAATGTTCTTGAGGTCCTCGTAGCCAGTCGTGGCAGTCCCGATACGAGCTAGATCCTCGCCCAATTCGTTGTGGTCGGGATGGTACGCCAGCGGGATATAGGTCAGGAACCCGCCGGTCTCGTCCTGGAGCTCGCGGAGCATGGACAGGTGTTCGATCCGGTCGTCTGCGGTCTCCACGTGGCCGTAAAGCATCGTGCAGTTGGTGGGAATGCGCAGCGCATGGGCGGCGCGGTGTACGCCGATCCATTCCTGGCCAGTGAGTTTCCGCTCGGCGATGGTCGCACGAACCGCTGTCGAGAACACCTCGGCGCCGCCCCCCGGCAGGCTCGTGAGACCGGCCTCCCGGAGCTTCACCAGCACGTCCTCCATCGAGCACTTCTCGATTCGAGCCAGATGCGCGATCTCAACCGCGGTGAGCGCCTTGATGTGCATATCCGGGTGACGCTCTTTGAGCCCCCGGATCATGTCGGTGTAGTAGCTCAAGCGCAGCTTGGGATGGAGCCCGCCGACGATGTGGAACTCTCGCGTAGGCATCTCCTTCGCGATATCCGCCTCGGCAAATACCTCTTCCAAGGTGCGAGTGTAGGCTCCGTCTTCCCTCGGCAGGCGCGCAAACGAGCAGAACGTGCACGTCTTCCGCAGGATGCAGACATTGGTGGGGTTCAGGTGCTGATTGGCGGAGAAGAAGACCCGGTCGCCGTTCCGTTCCTGGTTGGCATAGTCGGCGAGCAGACCGAGTCCGAGGAGATCGTTCGTCGCGTAGAGCACACGACCGTCGGCTGCCTCCAGGCGCTCGCCGCGGAGCACCTTTTCCCCCACCGACCGGAGGGCCGGATCTTCGAGCTGGGAGAGATCAGGTGTGGCGACGGCAGGCATCCTATCTCCTTGGGGCATCGGGATTAAGGCGCCAGGAATGTAGCGAAACTGAGCCGAAAGTCACAAGTCGTGAGTCGCACGTCTTACGACTTACGTCTCGAATCTCCCCACCGCCAACGTCACGTTGTGCCCGCCGAAGCCGAAGGAATTGGACAGCACGACGTCCACCTCCCGCTCCACCTTCGCATTGGGAGCACAGTCCAGATCGCACTCGGGGTCGGCGACCTCCTGATTGATCGTGGGAGGGATCTCCCCGTGGGTCGCCGCGAGGAGTGAGACGGCGAACTCGAGCCCTCCCGCCGCGCCCAACAAGTGGCCCGTCATCGACTTGGTGGACCCGAACACGAGGCGGGTGGCGTGCTCACCGAAGGTTCGCTTGACGGCGATCGTCTCGGCGATGTCCCCCTGCTGGGTGGACGTGCCGTGCGCGTTGATGTAGGAGACCCGGTCGAGTGGAATCCCGCCGTCTTCCAGGCAGGCCCGGATAGCGCGCTGGGCGCCTTCTCCATCGGGAGCCGGCGAGGTGATGTGGTTCGCGTCGCCGCTCAGACCGTAGCCCAACACCTCGCCCAGGATCGTGGCGCCCCGGGCTGCCGCATGATCCAGGCTCTCGAGCACCACCACACCGGCCCCGTCGCCAAGCACAAACCCGTCGCGGCCCTGGTCGAACGGCCGACTGGCCTTCTCGGGCTCGTCATTGCGGGTGGACAGCGCCTTCATATTCTGGAAGCCCGCCACGGTAAGGCCCGTGATCGCGGCTTCGGCACCGCCGGTAATCATGGCGTCGGCCTTGCCTGCTTTGATCAGGGAATAGGACTCCCCGATCGCATGGGCCGATGAGGCGCACGCGGAAACCGTTGCGTAGTTCGGGCCCTTGAAGCCGTAGCGAATAGACACCAGCCCGGCCGCGATGTCCGGTATGAACATCGGAACGAAGAAGGGTGACACGCGGTCTGGGCCCTTAGTCAGATAGAGCGAACACTGGGTTTCGAAGGTCTGCATCCCTCCGATCCCGCTCCCGATGATGACCCCGGTCCGATCGGGGCTGGGAACATCGGTGTCGAGCCCGGCCCGGACGACCGCCTGGTGGGCGGCCGCAAGCGCGAACTGCGCAAATAGGTCGTAGCGCCGGGCTTCCTTCCGATCGATGTACTGCAGAGGATCGAACCCCTTGACCTCACAGGCGAACCGAACCTGCAGATACTGGGGATCGAACTTGGCGATGGGAGCCGCGCCGGAACATCCGGCGAGCAGGTGGGACCAAGTCGTGTCGACGTCATTCCCGACAGGGGTCACCAGGCCGATGCCGGTGACTACGACACGGCGCGCCAATCTACGACCCGACCTTTTCGTGAAGGTACTTCAACGCGTCGCCGACCGTCCGAAGCTTCTCGGCCTCCTCGTCAGGAATGTCGATGTCGAATTCCTTCTCGAAGGCCATGACGAGCTCGACCGTATCGAGGCTGTCGGCCCCGAGGTCTTCCATGAAGCTCGCCTCGCTGGTCAGCTTCTCGCGCTCGACGCCCAGCTCCTCGACGATGATGTCTTTGACCTTTTCTTCCATGTCCATTGCCGTACCTCGACGATAAAGAGGACCTATATGACCATCCCGCCATCAACCACCAGCACCTGCCCGGTGATATACCCCGCCAAATCCGACGCCAGGAAGAGGGCCGCCGATGCAACATCCTCCGGTTGGCCTAGCCGACCCAGCGCAATTGACCCTAATAAGGCATCCCGAGCCTCCTCGGGCAAGGCGCGTGTCATGTCGGTCTCGATGAAACCCGGCGCGATACAATTTACCAGGATATTGCGGCTGGCATACTCCTTCGCCACCGACTTACTGAGGCCGATGAGCCCGGCCTTGCTGGCCGCATAGTTGGCCTGGCCGCGATTCCCCGTCAGGCCCACCACACTGGTGATGTTGATGATCCGGCCCGAGCGGCGTTTCATCATTCCCCGAGTCACCGTTCGGATGGTATGGAACGCGCCCTTCAGGTTGGCGGCCATCACGGCATCCCAATCCTCCTCGCTCAGGCGGAGGAGGATGTTGTCTCGGGTGAGGCCCGCGTTATTGACCAGAATGTCAATCGGCCCAAGCGCCTCCTCCACTTCGGCCACCGCCCGTTCCACCTGCTCCCCCTCGGCCACGTCGCACCCGACACCGTGCGCTCCGGCACCGAGCGCGGCCGCCACCTCCTGAGCCCGTGCCGCGTCGCGGCCGACGATGCCCACCTCGGCTCCCGCCCGGAGAAACGCCTCGGCAATTGCGTGCCCGATCCCTCGGGTGCTGCCAGTGACAAAAGCGACCCTGCCACTCAGATCGATCGTCGTCATGCCAAGAACTCCTCCACCTCTTGCGCCGTTCCGAGCGCCCGCACCTCGGCCCCCGGTACGATCCGTTTGAGGAGGCCGCTCAAGACCCGTCCGGGGCCGAGCTCCAGGAACAGGCCACCTCCAGCAAGCTCCGCCACCCGGTGCATGCTCTCCACCCAACGGACCGGTGCGGTGAGTTGGGCGGCGAGTTGCTCCCGGGCCTGATCCCCGGTCTGAATCGCGCGAGCCGTAGCATTTGCCACGACGGGGATCTGCGGATCGGCAAAGGACACGGCCGCCAACGCCTGTTCCAAGCCGGGAACGGCCGGCGCCATCAAGGACGAATGAAATGCCCCGCTGACCTTGAGCGGAATGACCCGCTTGGCTCCCGCCGTCCGGCAACCCTCCCCCGCCTGCCTGACCGCGTCCGGATCGCCGGAGATGACGACCTGGTCGGGTGCGTTCAGGTTAGCGGCAACCGCAACACCACCGTTCGAGGCCTGCTCGCAGACCGCTTCGACGCTGGCCGATTCGAGACCCATGACCGCGGCCATGGCGCCGGGACGCTCGAGCCCCGCCTGGTACATGAGCTCGCCCCGGCGCCGGACCAGACGGGCTGCATCGGCCGCGGTGAGCGCGCCCGCCACGACGTAGGCGCTGTATTCGCCCAGGCTATGGCCAGCGGCCGCTTTGAGGCCGCCCAGACGATCGCCCACCACGGCATAGACTGCCGTCGTGTGGGCCAAGATAGCAGGCTGGGCATTGTGCGTGAGGGTGAGTTCCGATTCGGGACCGTCCCACATGATCCGGGACAGGGCCACGCCAAGCGCCTCGTCAATGGCAGCGAAGGTCTCTCTCGCGGCTGGGAAGTGCTCTGCCAGATCCTTTCCCATGCCGACGCGTTGCGCCCCCTGCCCAGGGCAGAGCACCGCGGCTACCACCGGACGACCGCGCTCCCCCATGTGAAGCCGGCGCCGAAGGCCACGAGCAGGAGGAGTGATCCCTGCTTGATCCGCCCCTCGGCAACGGCCTGATCGAGGGCCAGCGGAATCGACGCCGATGAGGTGTTCCCGTACCGATCGACATTGACCATGACCTTGTCCATCGGCACCCCGGCATGCTTGGCGGTGGCCTCGAGAATCCGGATGTTGGCCTGATGGGGGACGAGGAGGTCGATGTCGTCGGCACTGACGCCGGCCCGCGTGAGAGCCTCATCGCAGGCCTGCGCCATGGTACGGACCGCGGCCTTGAAGACCTCCCGGCCCGCCATCTTCATGTATTGTGACCGCTCTTCGACCACCTTCGTGCTGATGGGGTCGCAGGCCCCGCCGCCTGGACGGTAGAGAAGCGGGGCGAGCTTGCCGTCCGATCGCAGGAACATGGACAGCACCCCTCGTCCATCCCCCTCGGCTGGCTGAACCACGGCGGCTCCCGCGGCGTCGCCAAACAGGATGGCGGTGGACCGATCGGTGTAGTCGGTGATGGTCGAGAGCTTTTCCGCTCCAACCACGAGGCAGTTCTGCGCTAGACCCGAAGCGATGAAACCCTCGGCGACGCCAAGACTATAGAGGAACCCAGGACATGCGGCCGAGACATCAAACGCGACGGCCTTGTCGGCGCCCAAGAGCGCTTGAAGATCGCACGCGGTGGCCGGCAGGAGCCGGTCCGGGGTCGCGGTGCCAAGAATGATGGCATCGACGTCTTCGGGGCCGATCCCCGCCCTGGCCATGGCGCCCTTGCTGGCCTGCTCGGCCAACATGGCCACCGAGGTGTCCTCATCCGCGATGTGGCGCTCGCGGATGCCGGTCCGCTCCACGATCCACTCGTGAGACGTGTCGAGAATCTTCTCGAAATCCGTGTTGGTGAGGATCTTCTCCGGCACGGCGACACCGAGCCCGGCGAAGCGTGCGATTGGACGCGTGGTCATGTGCTGGCGAGCGCTTCCTGTGAGGCGAACTCGGCGCCGATATGGCTACTCAGACCGGCTTCGACCGCCTGTACCGCCACCCGGATGGCGTTCTTGATGGCATTGGACGTCGAGGCGCCGTGGCAGATGATCGTGACGCCCTTTATGCCCAGGAGTGGGGCGCCACCGTACTGCGAATAGTCGAGGATCTGGAACGCATCCCGGACATCAGCACGCTCGAGGATGTCGGGAGCTTTGCCTCGGACCAGGCCGAAGATCAGCCGGGCCACCGATTCGTAGAACTTGAGAACGACGTTCCCAACGAACCCGTCACATACGACAACGTCCACATGACCGAACTTGGAATGCCCCGCGAGGATATCACGACCCTCGATGTTGCCTATGTAGTTGAGGCCGGCGCACTGCTTGAGGGCTCGATTCACCTCCCGCGAGATCGTGTTGCCCTTCCCGTCTTCCTCGCCGATGTTGAGCAGTCCCACGGTGGGATTCGCCTGGCCGAGAATATCCCGCATGTAGACCGTGCCGAGGTAGGCGAAGCCAACCTGCTCCTTGACGGAGCAGTCGACGTTGGCGCCGGCGTCCAGGACGAGGACCGGTTTGGTGGCGGTGGGAAATGGAGTCGCGACGGTGGCCCGCTCGACCCCATCGTGGAGGCCCAAGAGCAATGTCGAGCCGGCGAGAATGGCACCGGTGTTCCCGGCCGAGACGAAGGCGTCCGATTTTCCCGTCTTCTGGAGCTCGAGTCCGACGACAATGCCGGACTTCTTCTTCCGCCGAATGGCCTGGAGCGGCTTATCGCTCATCGAGATGATGTCGGGTGCATCGTGGATCTCGATACGGGAGCGATCGGCATCGGGGTACTTGTCGACCTCAGCCTCGAGCGCCGCGGCCGGGCCGAGCAGTTGGATACAGAACGTCTGTGGAAGCGATGCGAGGGCTTGCAGCGCGCCTTCTACCTCCACCTCGGGGGCCACATCGCCGCCCATGGCGTCGAGAGCGACGCGGATCACCCCTAGCTGTCCTCGATCTCGAGCATCCGCTTACCGCGATAGTATCCGCAGGTACTGCACACGCGATGCGAGAGCTTTGGCTCGCCGCAGCGCGGGCACGCTTGGGGCTTCACTCCCGCCCCGGTGTGGTGACCTCGGCGGAGCCGCTTGCGCGACTTCGAGGTCCGTCGCTTAGGAACTGCCATGGAGAGTCCTCATGGATGTCGGGCGGAGGCCGCACACTCGCAGTCACCCGCGTTGAGATCGGTACC
>JABDII010000014.1 GCA_013003805.1 Gemmatimonadales bacterium | reverse complement strand
GAGTGACGACGGCAGGCTGTCGAGCAAGGGCAGGTTCCAGGGCCCGCACGCGGGGCGCAGGTCGCGCTCCGCGTGCGCGTCGATCGTGGCGGGAACCAGAGGGGCGGTGGCCGCCGCCCGACGCACCAGCCAACTCTTCAGCAACCCCAGTTCCGGGGCGGACGGTCGCCGCTTGATCGTGATCACGAGCGAGTGTTCCTTCCCGAACTCGAGCTTCGGGACCAGCGGAATCTCCGCCACCGCCGACCGATTGCCCGCCGACCGGCGCCAGGCGCCGAGTTGGGTTCTGTCGCGCACGACGGTTACACTCACGGTCTCGATGCCGGCCGGAATCTTTACCTTTGACGGCCCGATCAAGGCCGTCACCGGCAGCCGGCATTCCGCCGCCGGGATCGAGCCCCCCGTCTGCGCCTCTCCGGCACCGCCGAGGAACACGGCGAACGCAACGACCAGGCGTCCGGTCACAGGTCCTCGAAGAATCCCGCGAGGCTTCCGCATTCGAGTTCCCTCCTGAACGGCGGCACCTCTCGCCGCGGCGCGCACCACTTGACCAGCCGCAACTCGCCGTTCTCAATCTCGATTCCGGTGATGTCGCCGTCGGAGAACTTGCAGCAGCCGGTGTTGAAGTAGCACGGTCGGAGCCGGTCGTCCTCCATGTCGAACTCCGCCGGCGACTCCACCCGCCTCCGCTCGGCGTCCCGCCGCCTGTCCTCGAGGTTGGCTTCCCACTCCGGGTCTTCCTGCTGCGGGTTCCGCTCGAGTTCAGCGATCTCCCGTTCCAATCGCTGCAGGTGGGTCCGCGCGGCCCAGACCGGACGGTGAGTATGTCCCGCCATCAGGATGAGGTCGCGCTGCCCGGCCGCCCACTCGTACATGGTGCGGTCGTGCTTGCCACGGAGCCGGGCGTCGGCGGAAGGACTCTGGCGACCCACGCCGAAGAAGTTCTGCCCGATCGGCCGCCAGATGTAGCGCAGGACCGGTTTGGCCAGCCAGGCCAGTGTGTCGGATCCGAAGGTGCCCTGGTGTCCGTGCAGCACGATCATCGTGCCTAGCTCAGTTCTGCCCCGCCGCACGCTGAAACGAAGGGCCTCGGCCACTTGGTCGTCTTCGTCTTGGGGAATGCGGCCGGCCAGATACCGGTCCACCTGGCGCCGGATGCTCCAGCGGTCGTCGTGGTTGCCCCAGATCCGATGGTACCGCCCGGGCCCGAACGCCGCTTCCAGATCGATCAGCTCGCCGTGCTGCGCAGAGACCTCGCGGAAACTGTTCTCCCAGAGCTCCTCGATGTCGCCCAGCAGGACCAGCGTGTGCCCGGCCTCAAAGTAATGGAATAGTGCGGCCCGGTAGGTGGCCCGGCACACCTCGAACTCGTCCGCCTGGTCGCCGGCGCCCTTGTGCTGGTCGGACAGAATGATATAGCGGTGCGGGGAATCGAGATCCAGCACCAGCGCACGGGTGTCCTCACCGGCCAGCGCTCTGGTGAGCGACGCGTGGATCGACGAAGAGCCCATGGCCAGCCCCTCAGTTCAGGGCCATGCCGGGCACGAACCGGCCCAGCAGCTTCACGCCCAGACTCATCGCAAAGGGCAGGAACCCGTCCACCGTCGACCAGCCAAGTACGTACCAGAACATCCCGCTGCCCATTCCCAGGAAGCCGTCTCCCTCCCAGGTGCCGAACAGATGGAACTCGGCGTACTTCACGATGAAGCTCGTGATCAGGAAGATCACGAACACCTTCCATATCGGCGCGTCGCGGGTCCCGAACCACATGTAGGGAAACCCGAACCCGATCCAGAGCGCCGTATGCAGACCGTTATAGACGGCCGGCATCGGCTCCATGATGCCGAGCTTGGCGAGCAGAATGTTGGACACGAAGGCCACTGAGCCGGTCCCCACCCAGAGAATCGCGAACGTGCGCCGTTCGGCCGGGCTGTTGATCTGTCGCCGGTGGAGGCTGGTGCAGATCAGCAACGCGGCATAGAAGCCGATGCAGAGGAGAATATTGACGAGAGACACGCTCAGCTCCTTCGGTCGTTCAGGATGCGCTGCGCCGCATAGCGGGCCACGGCCATGACGGAAAGCTGGGGATTCACCTGCACCGATCCCGGGAACACGCTGGCGTCGGCGACGTAGAGATTGTCGAAGCCGCGTACCATCAGGTTGTGATCGACCACGCTGCCGATGGCATTGCCGCCCTGCGGGTGGGAACTCGCCACGGTCAGCGTGGGCGTGCGGCCGTCGGTGTAGCGAGCGATCTGGCGGAGTGCGGCCTTGGACCAGATCGACCCGTGATCCCAGGTGTTGAGGATCATCCGGCGGGCACCAGCCTCGAAAAGCAGCTCGCCCAGGGTATCAAGCCCCGCCTTCATG
>JABDII010000008.1 GCA_013003805.1 Gemmatimonadales bacterium | reverse complement strand
CAGCTGGCCGGCCAATCACGTAGCGCGCGATCTCGTAGCCCAACTGTTGCCCGATGATTTCCTGAGCGCCTTGGAACACGTCCAGGTCAACGGACACATCCCGACTCGTCATCCGTTCGCGGACCTGCGCCAGCATGCCGGGCGTCACGGCGAACCCGTTCGACAGGTTCGCCCCGGAGTTCTTGAGTTCGAGGGCGATGCTGGTCAATGCGTCACGGTAGGCCGGGAGATTGGCTCCCAGCTGGCTGAAAAAGGCTTGTTCTTCTTCGGACAACGTGTCGGCGGTCACGATCACATCCGGCACGATGCCTCCACCACCGTGGACGATGCGCCCCGCGGCGGTCCGAAACTCGGGTGTGCCGGCCGTGTCGCCCTCCGCGCGGAGCGAATCCGGCACCACGCCGTCATGCGCGGCTGCTATTTGGGCCAAGCGCATTTGATCTTCGGGATCCCTGGCCCGGCGCTGGATGGTGCGTCCGCTGGGCGTGTACCACCGCGCGGTGGTGATCTTGAGCGCCGTCGCGTCGTCCAGCCGGAAGAGCGTTTGCACGAGGCCCTTGCCCCAGGTCGGTACGCCGATCACCAGCGCGCGATCGTGATCCTGCAACGCGCCCGCTATGATCTCGGCCGCGCTGGCGCTTGCGGCATCTACCAAGACGACGATCGGGAGGGTGGGCCAACTCTCCGGGCTTTCCCCGCTGTAACTCCGTGTTGCTCCACGAGTCCGTCCGCGGGTGGAGACAATCTCCTCGCCGGCGTCGAGGAACAGGTCCGTGACCTTGACCCCCTGATCGAGGAGTCCGCCAGGATTGCTCCTCAAATCGAGCACCACCGATTTCATCCCTTGAGAGACCAGGCTGTCGATCTCAGCACGAAGTTCGTCCGTGGAGGTCTCGCTCACCGCACGTAACGCGACATAGCCGATGCCGTCGTCTAACAGCATGCCAGGAGGTACCGACCGCAGGTGAATCACGGCACGGGTAATGTCGAACGGGAGCGGCTCGGCGATGCCGGGCCGACGGATCTTGATGGCGACCGAGCTTCCTTGCTCGCCTCGGAGCACGCTCACAGCCTTGTCGCTGGTCCACCCCTCGGTCGACACGCCGTCCACTTCGACAATCTGGTCACCGCTGTGGATCCCAGCCGCCTCGGCGGGCGTGTCGGGAAGCGGTGCCACGACCGTGATCCAGCCGTTGCGCACGTCGATCTGGATGCCGAGCCCCCCGTAATTCCCCGTGGTCTGCTCGGTCAAGCGTTGATAGTCTTCGCCCCGCAAGAGAACCGAGTACGGATCCTCCAGGCGCTTGAGCAATCCGTCCGTGGCACGCTGATAGAGTTCGGATTCGCCGAGCGAGTCGACGAAGTACTCGTGCACGTGATGCAAGACATCGTCGAACAGGCGGGCCTGTTGGTACACGTTGCCGTCGCTCGCGGCGCCCCGTTGCAGGAGCCACCCTCCGGTAAAGAAGGAGACTGCGGCGACGAGGACGATGATGCCCCAACGATGTCTCATAGGTTCCCTCCGGCATGAGCGAGCGGGCGGCTCATGCCCGACTCCGGCTCAGTTACTGGCTCTACTAGTCTAAACGTCCCGGGCCGCGAAAAGATCCGGCCGTTCCGCCACCAGCGCTTCCCGAGCGGACTCGAACAGCGCTTCGGGTGGCAGGGTACCATCCAAATGTCGCACCCCCGGGCCTCCAACCGCCAGGTAGGCCTCGATGACGCGCTGGTGGAAGGCCCGGTCCTCCAGATCGAGGCGATCTAGGGCCTGCTCCCCACGCTGCTGCCGCGCCAATCCAACACCTGGAGGCACATCCGTGACCAGGACGAGGTCCGGCCTGAGGCCCCCGGTGGCAGCCCGGTTGGCGGACGTGACCATGTCGCGGTCGAGACCCCGACCGACGATTTGATAGATCTCAGTCGAGAGATCGAAGCGATCGGCCAGCACGATCCGGCCCGCCACGAGGGCGGGCCGGATCACGCGATCGACCAGATCGGCCCGGGCGGCGAGGTAGAGGAACACTTCCGCCACCGGCGCGACCTCGAATTCAGGGTCAAGGAGCAAGCGGCGTGCCCCTTCCGCCACCGGCGTGCCGCCCGGCTCACGCACCCGGACCGGATCGAGTCCCGCGACGTCCAGCCAGGTTCCGAGCTCCGCAACGAGGGTCGATTTCCCGGAACCCTCTGGTCCTTCCACTACGACGAAAAAGCCGGGATGATTCATCCCAGCGTGATGATCTTGCTGGTCGCGCCCTCGTCCATTCCCTTCCCAATCAACTCGTTCACCTTGAACATCACCTTCTCGAAATTCGTTCGCGCGACGACGTAGGCTTGTCCCGACCCGCTCAACTCCAGCTCGCGTACCGCCTGCTCGTACGACTTGGTCATTTCCGGATCGGGCATCTCGCCGCCCGAAACCGCCTGGTCGACCTTGGCAGCGAGCGTCTTGATGGCATCCAGCTTCGCCACCGTTTCCTTATCCTCTCTGAGCCCCGCCTCCGCTCGACGGAGGGCCTGATACTCGGGGGTTTGACCGATCATACGACCCAATTCCTGCGCTTTTTCCCAGATCACGGACAGTCACTC
>JABDII010000598.1 GCA_013003805.1 Gemmatimonadales bacterium | reverse complement strand
GCTGACGCTGGTCGAAAAACCGGAGATGAAGTTGTTCGTCCCACCCCAAGCTGTGCCCAGCCCTCTACCCGAACGGCCTCCTCGCTACGCGAATGCTACGCTGATGGCCGGCGATTCCGACCGGAGGCTCGAGACATCGAACCCGATCCGGCCAGCCGACGTGCTGCGCCTCCGACTGGACATCGGCCGACTCTCTCCAGAGAGTCACGTTGAGAAACCGGTCGTGCTCCCGCCGCTCCCCGAGGACATCTGGCTCGACGTGATGGTGAGCAGCTCGCACTTTCTAGTCGCTAAAGACCCCGAAGAGCTCAACGGGTCTCGGCTCGCGCACGACCGCTTTCTTCTCCCGAAAGGTGGTGGGCCTGCGAAGGCCGAGGACGGCATGAAGTACGTCTTCGTTTTCCTGCAGGCGCCGCCGGATTCTGGGCGTCTGGCTACGGCGCGAATCAACTATTACTACCGCAACAGCGTCATCCAATCGCAGCTCATCGAGGCCGCTATCGGCGGTGACTTTGAGAGTCTCGGCATGGAAAGTCGCGGCTGTTTCCGGATCAGTACCGATTTCACGACCTCTGAGACGTTTGCCGCCCTCG
Organism: Gemmatimonadales bacterium; assembly: GCA_013003805.1. GTDB lineage: Bacteria > Gemmatimonadota > Gemmatimonadetes > Gemmatimonadales > GWC2-71-9 > JABDII01. The sequence goes on along the minus strand of JABDII010000598.1, from coordinate 4,202 downwards.
AGTCGATACCGGAAAACCGCTGCCTGAGCATTATGACGAACCACAACGGTGGTGGCCGACACCAGTTCGTAGTGCGGCAGGCTATGCCTGACGGGAAGCAACTCGCGGCGGACTCGATAGAACTGGATGAGAGCACTTGGGGTGACTGGTTAAGAGATATCCGGAAACAGCTTAGGACCCGAGCTCCCACCCGCCGAAAGCGCAGTCGGGCCCAGCTCATCGAGGATCTATGGCAACTTGCGCCCCTCGGTTGGCAGCTGAACGCCAACATCGCTGGTCAACTAGGCAAGCTCCTCGATGCTCCCTTCAGAGATCCGGACAACCTCGTCATCCAGGTCTGCCGCCCCAAGACGGCGACCTTCACCATGCCATGGGGCTTGCTGTATGAGATTCATCTTGACAGCGACGCGATCAAGCGCCGGAGACTCAAGGTGTGCCCTCTCGTAGAGGAATGGAACGGCAAGCGCCCGCTCGTCGACCATTTGACGCGTTCATGTCCGGCTGTGGATAACGGTCAGCACGACGAGAATACCTTATGCCCGTTCGGCTTCTGGGGCTTTCGTTATTCGGTGGAACAGCTCTCGTCCAGCCGGCAGTACGTGCTCGAAATCGAATCCCCAGAGGAGTTCACGATGGTGGCGGGCGAAACGCGCTACGAAGTCCGACGGAAAGATCTGGACAGCCACGTGAACCGCTTGAGGGATCTCGTTCGACAGCGGTTCTCGCTCGGCAAGGTCGAGAGAGGGTCGAGCAAGCAACAAATCCGCTCGCTCCTTGGGCGCGATCTGCCGGTCGTCTATTTCTACTGCCACGGGGAGCGGCCCAAGCCCGGCGACCCCTCAACATACTTGGGAGTCGGCCAAGGTGAGTCGATCGCGGCAACCGACTTCGTCGGCTGGGTCGACACGTGGAGGAGGAAGGAATCCAAAGTGGTCTGGGACAAGCTCCGGCCGCTGATATTCGTCAACGCCTGTCATTCACTCGAGATCAATCCCGATACGCTCGTCTCTTACCTAGACGCTTTCATCGGAGCGGCAAACGCCGCCGGTGTGGTCGGGACAGAGGTAAAGGTCAACCAGGAGCTGGCGATGGACTTCGCAGAGCTGTTCTTCCAGTTCGTCCTTCTCGAGGGGAAGAGCGTCGATGATGCGCTCCGCCGAGTTCGCTTCGACTACTTAAGAGCCGGTAACCTGTTTGGCTTGGTCTACACTCCGCATTGTTGGGCAAACCTCACCTTCACCTAGTCCCCCCGGAGACCCTAAAGCGCGTCGTGACCGAGACGCGAAAGCTGCGCTACGTCGCCGGAAGTTAGCACAAAGTCAGCACATCCCTCCACAACAACCCAGCTACGAATTAGGCGTCTATCTCTAGACGCCACACGTGATTAGTTCAGTGGCAGGGGCGAGACTCGAACTCGCAACCCACGGATTATGATAACGCTTGGACACGCGGACCATTGGGGTCTATCGACCACGAAACGAGACAGGAAGCGGCCTTCCAGCTGTCGATAGTCCCTCTCAGTCCCGGTCAAGCACGATAGTCTAGCTACAGTTTAGCTACAGTCTGGATCCTCCCGATCTGGACCTGCTGTGTGCGTGATTCGGGCGCCTTGGGCAGTCTCGCACGGGTGCTGCCAATGCTGGCGTCAGAGCTGGGCCGATGTACTCGGGGAGACCCGAGCCACGAGCCAAAGACCTCACTCTTATCAGGCCCCCGACTGGCGCCAGCCAGCGCCAGTGAGCGCCGGTTTCTGCGGGTTTTCGAGGGTCGAGCGCCGACCAGCGCCAGCCAGCGCTGGTGGGCGCCGTCACCGCCACTGTCACCGCGAGTCGGTGCGGAATGCTATTCGTACATCTCCAGCGGCGCTTGGACGCGCGGATGGCAAGACCAGTTGGGCATCCCCCGATATGTTGTCAAAGGGATCTGCGATCAGGAACGGAAGCTGTCAGGCAGGCCGTCTAGCCTCCGATCAACTTCGCGACGTGCTCCTGCACGTCCTTTGCTTGCGCCTCAGGACTGAACATAATCATGGCAGAGTCAGCCTCGCACCATCCCGTATGCGCCTCGGGCATATAGCACACATCTCCCTGCCGTATTACCTCTTCCCTTCCATCTGCGTACTCCACATGGAAAGCGCCTCGTAGCATGTAGCCCCAGTGGGGACACGGGCACCTGTCATTCGGAAGTCCGGTCAACCACGGTGAGAAATTGATCCGCTCAGCACACTCGAAGTACTCCACGACCATCCCGCCCCACGTGCCCGGTGTGAGCATTCTGAAACCAGACTGTTCCACGGCGACGGGTAGCTCGTACGCCTGTTGTCGCATTGCTTCGACCTCCGTGTTGGTCTGCCATTGACTGCTTTCCCGTACCCCCCTTGCCTTCACCCATACTCGGACTGGTTGTCGTTCATGATCATGTGGATCTCGGTGATCATCTTCTTGAGCTTACTCGCGGCGACTCTGCAGGCTACTCGCTGCTTCTCCGGTGGCGACTGGAAGGGTATGAGCGGAGTCTCGCTATCCAACATGAGTTGAGTCAGAATGTCAACCGCCTTTCAATCCCGGGCTGACCAGCGGGCCACGTTAGCGAAGATCGCCTTAGACTCGCCGTAGGCCTCGCCCAGGAGCTTGTGATACACGCACTCCTCCCGAGAACGGAGGCCGGCGTCAGGAGGCACTGCAGTGCGGTATTGCTCCGCCTCCTCGGGCTCCAGCCAGCGGTCGAGTATGCCCCCTAGCAATTGCACAGTGCCGCTGCCCTCGTCGAACTGTTGCTTGTCCCGCCAGACGATCTCAGTTGGAAGGAGGTCCTCGAATGCCTTTCGCAAGATCCACTTGTCCCAAAGCTCCCCCGACTCGTCTGTGTAGAGCTTGAGATCCGCGGGGATCGTCTGCGCTACCTGCACCATCTCCAGGTCTAGAAAGGGAATCCGGCCCTCGATAGAGTGGGCCATGGTGAGCCGGTCCACACGCTGAAGGTTGATGTTGTGCAGCGTGCTCACCGATCGGCGCAGTTCCTGATGCAGGCTCGCCCAATCACGAATCCCCCTGTAGTACTCGTAACCGGCGAACAGCTCGTCCGCCCCCTCGCCCGTAAGCACGACCTTCACATGCTCCGCCGCCAGTCGCGAGACGAAGTAGCAGGGTATGGCGCTGCGAACGAGATCTTGATCGAACGACTCCAGATGATAGATGATCTCGCCCAGCACCTCGGCCACGTCCTCCGGCCCGAAGACGTACTCATGGTGTTGCGTTCCGAAGTAGCGGGCGACGGTACGGGCGGCCTCTAGATCGGGGCTACCCTCGGTGCCCACTGAGAACGTGTGGAGGTCGTGGATATACGGCCGCAGCAGCGCCACGATCAAGCTGCTGTCCAGACCTCCTGACAGAAAGGCGCCGACGGGCACGTCGCTCATGAGACGTTTCTGCACCGCCTCATCCAATGTCTCGCGCAGCAACTGCAGCCGCATCTTCAGCGGCATGTCCCGCGGTACCCTATCAGGTACCTGATAGTACGGCCGAAAACCGGTGTCGGAGTGGAAGCAGTTGCCGGGCGGAAACTCGTGCACCTCCTCGGCAACTCCCACAAGTGCCTTAAGCTCTGAAGCGAACACGACGACGCCATCGCGCTGGCCGTAGTAAAGGGGCTTAATCCCAATCGGGTCTCGGGCGAGGAACAGACTCTCTCCATCCGCGATGGCAAACGCGAACATACCATCGAGGCGGCGAACTACCGCCTGCCCCAGCTCCTCATAGAGGTGCAGCGGAACTTCGCTGTCGCTGCGCGTCCGGAACGAGTGCCGGCTGCTGAGCTGCGAGCGTAGCCGCAGGTAGTTGTAGATCTCTCCGTTGGTGATGACGGCGCGCTCCCTCGCCTCGTCGTAGATAGGCTGGCCGCCACGCTGTGGATCCATGATCGACAGGCGCCGGTGGCCGAGCGTGCCCGCAGCGTCCAAGTAGACGCCCTCGGCGTCCGGCCCGCGATGTGCCAGTCGACCCATCATCCGACGCACCAGATCCTCGTCGCGTTTCCCCCATATCCCGGCGATACCGCACATACCGATCTCCCTATTTCAACAGCTGCTGGCTGCGGAGGAAGCCGCGAGCGACATCCGCGGGGCTTTCGCCTTCCTCATCTACCTGGAAGTTCAGGCGCCGCATGGTGGCGTCATCGATCAGCCCGCCCAACGGGGCCAGCGC
>JABDII010000581.1 GCA_013003805.1 Gemmatimonadales bacterium | reverse complement strand
GGGATGAACCGTGCCAAAGCCGAGGCGCTGAAGGCCCTCGAGTTGGATGACGACCTGGCCGAGGCGCATACCTCCCTCGCGTGGGTCACCTTCCTATATGAATGGGACTGGGACGCCGCCGATCGTGAGTTCCGCCGCGCAATCGAGCTGAACCCCGCCTACGCAACGGCACATCAATGGTATGCGTGGCTTCTGCTCGCCTTGGGACGGACCGACGATGCCCTGGCCGAGGGGCGGGCGTCGCTCGAGACCGATCCAGCGTCAGTCTCGATCCGGCGAACGCTTGGCTGGCTCTATTACTACGCCCGGCGTCCCGCCGAGGCCCTCGTCCACCTCCGGCAGGCGGTCGCACTCCAGCCCAACGCCGAGGAGAGCCACCGCGTGCTCGGGCTGGCCTTGACCCAGAATGGACAAATCGATGCGGCGGCCGATGCGTTGCGAGAGGCGCTATCCTTGGGCCCGGAATCCGCCTACACCAAGGCGGCCCTGGCGCATCTTGCGGCGGAAACCGGCCGGCTCCAGGACGCCAGGCAGATCCTGCAGGAGCTGGAGGAACGTGCAGCGGAGCGATACGTGTCGCCCGTTGCCTTGGCAACGGTTCACGCGGCCTTGGGGAACACCGACCAGGTCTTCGCCTCGATCGATCGGGCCTACGAGGAACGAAGAGGGTGGTTGGTGTACCTCAACGTAGAGCCGATCCTGGATCCAGTGCGGGGCGATCCCAGGTTTGCGGATCTGGTACGGCGGATGGGACTCCCGGGGAGTACGGAGTGAAAGTGGCGGGAAGACGGCAAGGCGGGAAGAAGGGAAGGCGGCAGGTAAGGAGTGAGGAGTGAACCGGGCACAGGTTGAGAGCACTTGGATTGAGGAGAAGATGATGCCGAAGAAGATCTTGATGCTGGTGGGAGACTTCGTGGAGGACTACGAGGTGATGGTGCCGTTTCAAGCGCTGCAAATGGTCGGCCACACGGTGCACGCCGTGTGCCCCGACAAGAAATCGGGGCAGACCGTAAAAACCGCGGTACACGATTTCGAGGGCGACCAGACTTACACCGAGAAGCCGGGGCACAACTTTACCCTCAATGCCACCTTCGCGGACATCAAGGCGAGCGAGTATGACGCGCTGGTGATCCCTGGTGGGCGGGCACCCGAGTATCTGCGACTCAATGAGGATGTGCTCGGCATCGTCCGGCATTTCATGTCGGCCCAGAAGCCGGTGGCGGCAGTGTGCCATGGGGCGCAGCTCCTCGCGGCGGCCGGCGTCCTCCAGGGCAGGGAGTGCTCGGCCTATCCCGCCTGTGGTCCGGAGGTGGCGGCGTCGGGCGGCACGTTCGTCGAGAAGGATTGGCCGGAGGCGCACGTGGACGGAAATCTGGTCACGGCACCGGCCTGGCAAGCCCATCCGGCATGGCTTGGCGCATTCCTGAAGCTGTTCCGAGTCGAAGCGCCGGTCGGGGCATAGCTCCGGTTTGAGCCAGAGCGTTCCAATCGGTCAGACCAGGCCAAGCATGTGGTCCCGCGCCAGAGCGCTGGCGGCAGCCACACCCGAGTCGCGCAATCGCTACGTGGACTTCCTGCGGGCGCTCTCGATCGGCGCCGTGATCACCGGTCACTGGATGGTCGGGGTGTTGTACGTGGTCGATGGCGAGCCCACCGTAAGCAGTCTGCTCGGATACGAGCCCTGGACCCGCTGGCTCACCTGGGTGTTCCAGGTTATGCCGATCTTCTTTCTGGTGGGCGGTTACTCCAACGGCGTGTCGTGGAAGTCCGCGACACGCCGGGGCAAGGCGTACGGAGAGTGGCTCGCCTCCAGGCTCTCACGCCTGGTCGGTCCGGTCCTCCCATTGCTGCTCGTTTGGGCCATCGCCGGCGCGGTTGCAGGTCAACTCGGTGTGGAGTCCGAGATGATCCGTGTCGGCTCGCAAGTGGCGCTGGTCCCGATCTGGTTCCTGGCCGTCTATGTCATGGTCGTGGTGTTGGTGCCCGCGACCTACGCCGCGTGGGAACGCTTCGGGCTTGCCTCGTTCGCGATACTTGCCCTGGCCGCCGTGGCCGCCGACCTGCTGTTCTTCGCCGCCCGCATGCGGCCACTCGGCTGGCTCAACTATGCCTTCATCTGGGTGGCCGTCCATCAGCTGGGGTACGCCTGGCGAGACGGCTACTTCGAGGGAGCGCGGAAGGGTCTGGCATGGGCCCTCGGTGGGGCGGTGGTGCTGGCCGGCCTGGTCGCGATCGGGCCGTACCCGGTGAGCATGGTGAGCGTCCCCGGCGAAGCCGTAAGCAACACCCTGCCGCCCAAGCTTCCGATGCTGGCACTCGGCATCGTGCAGACCGGGCTGCTGCTCTCGATCGAGGCGCCGCTCCGCCGCTGGCTCCGACGGTTGACGCCGTGGACCTGGACCGTGCTGGTGAACGGCATGATCATGACGGTGTTCCTGTGGCATCTCACCGCCTCGTCGCTCGTGATCGGCCTCGCACTCCTGCTCGGGGATGTCGGACTCACGCTTGCGCCTGCGAGCGGGGCATGGTGGGCGGCGCGGCCAGTGTGGTTATTGGTCTATGCCCTGGCGCTCATTCCGTTCGCGCTCGGGTTCGGCCGGTTCGAGCGTGGGGCGAAAGGGCGGCCGATAGCGGCTTGGAGACCGGTGGTGGGCGCGGCACTGGTCTGCGCCGGCCTGGCTCTCCTTGCACTGGACGGGATCGCCGGCACCGGGTGGCTCGGACTTCGGCTCTGGGT
>JABDII010000580.1 GCA_013003805.1 Gemmatimonadales bacterium | reverse complement strand
ACCTGCCCAGGGCCTCGGTGGAGCTGGCCAAGGATTGGCGAAGCGACCGGGTGCTGCGCCGGCTGGAGGCCCTCCTGGTGGTGGCCGACCAGAATCACACTTTCCTTATAAGTGGCGCGGGCGAGCTGATCGAACCGGACGACGGCATCCTCGGCGTGGGCTCGGGCGGCAACTACGCCGTCGCCGCCGCACGGGCGCTCCTCCCTGAGCCCACCCTCTCGGCGCGTGACATCGTCGACCGCGCCATGGATATCGCCGCGGAGATCTGCATCTACACCAACCGCAACACCACCATCTTGGAGCTCGAGTAGCGATGGGTTCGACTGACGTTGAGTCCCCGACCGGCGAGAGCGTAACTCAGGCGGACGCCAAGACGCCCGAAGGAAACGGCCCGCCGTCTCCTCCGTGGCTCGAAGACCTGCCCCCGCGCCAAATCGTGATGGAATTGGACCGCTACATCATCGGGCAGGAGGCAGCCAAACGCGCCATCGCGATCGCGGTCAGAAACCGGTGGCGGCGCGCCCGGGCGCCGGAAGAGATCCGAGACGAGATCCTGCCCTACAACATCATCATGATCGGGCCGACCGGGGTGGGAAAGACCGAGATCGCCCGTCGCCTGGCGCGCCTTGCCGGCTCGCCCTTCATCAAGGTCGAAGCGTCCAAGTTCACGGAGGTCGGCTATGTGGGACGCGACGCCGAGTCGATGGTGCGCGACCTGGTAGATATGGCCATCAACATGGTCCGCACCGAGCGGGAGGACGAGGTCTACGATCTCGCGGCGGAACGGGCCGACGAGCGCTTGCTCGATATTCTCCTGCCAGCGGTACCGCCGCCCGTCACCCCTCCGAAGGCGGAAGTCGAGGAAGGCGAGCAGCCGCAATCGGTCTTCGTGGTCGGTCCTACCGGCGCCGTCCGCCAATCCGATAGCGCCCCGCCCCCGCCGGACGAGGATCGCCGCACCCGCTCGCGTGAGAAGCTCCGCACGTTGCTCGAGCAGGGCCGGTTGGACGATCGGGAGGTCGAGATCGAAGTCGCAGCGCAGGGGCCGCTCATGTTCGAGCTGTTCCAACCGCCGCAAGGGATGGAAGGGCAGGAGATGAACCTGTCCGAGATGCTCCAGGATATGCTGCCCAAGCGGACCAAGCGCCGGCAGGTGAAGGTGCCCGAGGCGCGGCGGGTCCTGATCGACGAAGAGCTCAAGAAGCTGGTGGACATGGACGACGTGGTGAACGAGTCGCTCGACCGGGTGGAGAATCACGGCATCATCTTCGTCGACGAGATCGACAAGATCGCGGGCGAGCGAAGTCAATTGGGCCCCGACGTGTCGCGCGAAGGGGTGCAGCAGGATCTGCTCCCGATCGTCGAGGGATCCACGGTCCAGACCAGGTACGGCTACGTCCGCACCGATCACATCCTCTTCGTCGCGGCCGGCGCCTTCCACGCCTCCAAGCCGTCGGACTTGATCCCCGAGCTTCAAGGACGGTTCCCGATCCGGGTCGAGCTCAATCCGCTGACCGAGGCAGACTTCGTCCGGATCATGACCGAGCCGGAGAACGCCCTGACGAAGCAATACCAGGCCCTCGTTGGGGCGGAGGAAGCAGCGCTCGATTTTACCGCGGACGGGATCGCGGAAATCGCCCGGGTGGCCTTCCGCGCCAACGACGCGATGGAGAATATCGGGGCCCGCCGCCTCCAGACCGTCATGGCCACCTTGATGGACGACGTCCTGTTCGAGTTGCCCGAGCGGAGCGACAAGAAGATCGTGTTCGACGCCGCCGCGGTCCGCGAACGGCTGGCCAAGGTGGTGGAAGACGATGACCTGAGGCGCTATATCCTCTAGTGTGGCAACAAATTACAGCCCACTTGCCCCCGCACCCGACGGGCGACTAGAATCCTCCTGCCAATTTGACTGTCTCCCCGGCCGACGCGGTCTCCTATGCCGAAACGTGATTTCCTTGCCATCCCCGACTTTACCCGGGCGGAGATCCGCCAAGTGCTCGAGCTGGCCACCCGGATGAAGCGGGGCGAGGAGCCTGGTAAACCCTTGGCGGGTAAGACTTTGGGGATGATCTTCGCCAAGAGCTCCACCCGGACCAGGGTCTCCTTCGAGGTCGGCGCCTACCAGCTGGGAGGCCACGCCCTGTTCCTCTCGTCGCGTGACATTCAGCTGGGCCGGGGCGAGCCCATCCGCGACACGGCCCGGGTGCTCTCGCGCTACGTCGATGGCATCATGATCCGCACCTACGCGCAGTCGGATGTGGCGGAATTGGCTCGCTTTGCCTCGGTGCCGGTCATC
>JABDII010000552.1 GCA_013003805.1 Gemmatimonadales bacterium | reverse complement strand
CGTACGTCCCAACGTGTCCTGGAAGTACGAGCGACCCGGGGAGGAGCCGCTCCTATTCCATTTTATGCAACCCTTCGGGGCCAGCGACTACTGTCTCTACGTCCTTCCCGATCTCATCCCCGACGTGCTGGCCTCCCGAGCCGGTTTGAGCAGCACCTTTCAGAATCTGGGCTCCCGGGCCTCGGTTGATCGGGCGGCCTCGCGGGGGTGGCGGGACATGGCCGAGGGCCTCACTACCGATTCCTACACCTTGCAGTTCCGTCGCGACTTGGAGCCCGTTGCACGCGCCTATGCGCTAAGGGATCCAATAGGCCAGGGCAGCAGACTCCTGCTGGCCTACGCCATTCCCGGGAACCGCCTCGAGCCGGTGTCTCAAGCGGCGCCCGTCGCATATCGGCTGAAGGTGCGGGCGCTGGTCGGCACGGAGCGCGACAGCCTCATCGCGTTCAGCGATTCGGTGCGCTCCTTCCGGTACCGACAGGAACTCGAGCGGGGGCAGTTCTTGATCGGAGCGGAGGAGTTTGCCCTCCCGGTTGGGCGCTACAATCTGCGTCTCGTAGTGGCTCAGATGGAGGAGGAGGCCGGCGGGTCCTCGGAGCTGACCGCGATCGATCTCCCTGACTTCCGACGACCGCGGTTGAGCATGAGCGATCTCGTGCTGGGACGCGACGGGTTGGGGATTCTGATCTTCAATGGCCGTGATTCGATACCGGTCGATCCGCTCAATACCTATCCCGTGGGTGCCAGGGTCCACGTGTACTACGAGGTGGCCGGGATTCGGGGCGGCACTCCGTATACGACGGAGATTCAACTGGTCGCCATCGAGGATGGTGATGATGAGGCGGCGCTCGAGGGTCGCACTCCCGACATCACCTTGAGCTTCAGCGAGGTGGCGGAGGCTCCGTTTACCCGGGTACAGCGGCAGGTTGATTTGGGAGCCCTTCGGCCGGGGCAGTACCGGCTGAGGGTCCGGGTGACCGACTCGGCCAGCGGGACGAGCCGCCGGCAGGACGCGACCATCGCCGTGATCGAATAGCGCCGCTGGCAGGCCCTTCCCGTGTGCGCGGGCGGGTCGCTCGGGCGTCCCTACTCGTGGACCTGCAAGGGTCTTGATGCTATACCTTTAGGAGGCGCCACCAGGTCTCGAGACACGATGTCTTTGGAGCGGCGGGGATACATGGTCCATTTGGCAGAGCGACAGGGTCACCGCGGGGCTGTTCGGGCGCTGGTGCCCGGAATGGTGGCAGTGCTCCTGGTCGTGTCTCCGCTCGTCACCCGCCGGTGTTTCGCCCAGCTCCCCGAACAACGAGAGCAGCTCGAGCAATTCCGCGATTCGATCGATGCGGTCCGGGACACCGTCTCCCTCCTCAGGCTCAAACGCGCCATGGAGTCGGTAGCGACGGAGGACCGCACCAACACGATGCGCCATCTGCGGCTGGGATTCCTGAACCTCCGTCTCGCGAACCTCGGGGTGGAGCGACAGTACGATGATGCCGCGGCGGAGTTTGAATGGGCCACCGATCTGGAACCTGAGTGGCCGTATGGATGGTACGGTCTGGGCTTGGCGGAGTACGGCGTCGGCGACTCCCAAATCTCGTTCGTGACCGGCATCAAGACGATGTTTGGAAAAGACGCCCTTTCCCGTTCAGCTGATGCCTTCGCGAAGTCGGCCGACGTCGACCCGTCGTTTTCCCTCGGCCTGATTGAGCTGGCCCGGACGACGATGAAGCAGCGGGTGAACATCAAGCTCGATGCGGCGCTCGCGGCGCTCAGAAAATCCGCGTCCACGCCTGCGGGGGCCGTTCCTCAGGTGCTATTGGAACGCGGCCGGGTCGAGCGCGAGGCCGGCAGTCTCGATTCGGCGCTTGCCTCGTTCAGCGCCTATCTCAGGGTCGGTGGCAAGCCCGGGCTCGGGCTCCTCGAAGGGGCCCGTACGAAGTGTTTGCTCGGTTCGCTCGGGTGCTTCCGGGATTATCTGCAGGGTGCGGTTTACGACGACCCAGTCTCGATCCGAGAGTATCGAAACGACCTGGCGCTGATTGCTGCTGACGAGGATGCTGATCGCTTTGACCGCACCTGGGGCAGTCAGCGCGCCGAGTTTCTCAAACAGTTTTGGACCTCACGTGACCGGGCCAACTTGCGACGGGACGGCGAGCGGTTGCGCGAGCATTATCGGCGCTTCTATTACGCGCGGCAGAACTTCGCGCTGGTCAGCACGAATCGGCACTACGACATCGTGGAGCGCTACCGCTCCGAGAGTGCGGATTTCGACGATCGCGGCATCATCTATCTGCGCCATGGGGAGCCGACCGACCGGGCGTCCTACACTGGCCGGAACGTCGAGCCCAATGAGTCGTGGCGGTACGAACGCGCTGACGGGGATTTGATCTTTCACTTCATCGCCCGCGAGGACGTTCAGGACTTCAAACTGGTCGAGAGCCTCTTCGATGTGCTGGGGAACGCCGCGGCCGTGAACCTGCGGGGCACCGGGGTATCCGCCAATCCTCTTGCCACCGAACTGTTGCAGTCGCGGGAGCATCTCTCGCCGATCTACGGCCGAATCCAGTCGTCCGGTATTGCCGGCACCAATCGATTCCAGGCGGAAGAGCGCTCCCTCGGACGCACCAGCATCGAGCTTGGGA
>JABDII010000503.1 GCA_013003805.1 Gemmatimonadales bacterium | reverse complement strand
GATGAGATCGATCTCTACATCGAGGGCGACAGGGCCACCGCCGACGGACCCCAACTCGTCGCGCTCGCACCGGCCGAGATCGGCGGGAGTCAGTTTGCCCACTGGACCGGCACGCCACCCCAGGGAACGGCCATCGACGTTCGACTGGCGCCGCCGGGGGGGCAGTCCAATCTCACGGTCATCGTCCTGGTGGGCCTGATGTCGCTGATCCTCGTTGTGGTAAGTGTATGGCTCGTTCGCCGGCCACGCGAGGCTCGCCCGAGCACGGGTGCCAATCAGCTCATCGAATCGCTGGCACAACTCGATGCGCGCTATCACGGCCGGCAGAGCGAGATAGCGGCCGACGAATGGGAGCGGTACCAGCGCGACCGCGCAGAGCTCAAACGCCGCGTCGTTCGCGCCCTTGCACAGGGAGGTCGGCCCCGGTAGACTCGAAGCACAATTCGACGCGAACGGGGATACTCGGAAGCCGGTGAAGTCCGGCGCGGCCCCGCCACTGTATCGGGCATCGTCCCCCCGCTCATGACGCCACTGGGAAACCGGGAAGGCGAGCGGGCGCCCGGAGCCAGGAGACCTCCCCGCTCGCGCCACCATGTAGACCCTCGGGGGAGGGGACGGTGGCCGCTCGGTTCTCGGTGAACCGAGCTTACGCCCATCTCCGCCTGCCAGGGATGGGCGGTTTTATGTTGCGGTTTCGACATACCTGCTCGTACCTGGGACTGGCAGCGGCACTCACGATCAGCGGGTGCGGCCCCACGTCCCGTGCAACGGGCGAAGTGCGCATCCTGGATGATGCGGGTGATGCGATCATCCTTTCGCAACCGGCTCGGCGGGTGGTGTCCCTTGTTCCGGCCACGACCGAGTTGCTCTTCGCGATCGGCGCGGGATCCAACGTCGTCGGCCGCACGGCCTGGTGTGACTATCCCGCCGCAGTCGAGTCGGTCCCGAATCTGGGTGATGGGTTGCGTCCCAATCTCGAGGCCATCGTTGCTCAGCGACCCGACCTGGTGGTGCTCTACAATTCCTCCCAGAACGCGACCGCCGTTTCCCAACTCAGGCAACTCGGCATTCCGGCCATCCGGCTCAACACGGATCGATTGGATCAGGTGAGTCGGAACGCCCGGATCCTCGGGCAACTGACCGGGCGAGAGACCCAGGCCGATTCCGTCGTCACGGCCTTCGAGCACCAGCTCGCGGACGCCAGCTTCCAACTCGATTCACCGCCTAAGGTCTTCCTCCTGGCTTGGGACCAACCGCCGATGACTATCGGTGGCGGCAGCTTCCAAAGCGAGATCGTGGCGCGCGCCGGCGGCCGGAACGTGTTCGGCGATCTCCTGAAGGCTTCGGGGCCGGTCAGCATCGAGGCCGTCGCCGCGCGGGATCCCGACGTGATCCTCTTTTTCGACGACGCGACCCCCGGCCTGGACGACCGGCCGGAGTGGAAGGCGGTCCGCGCCGTGCGCGAGCGCCGCTTTCTCGTGATCGGCGGCACGGAGTTCAGCCGACCGGGGCCGCGCGCTCCCGAGGCCATCCGCACGCTGGCGACGCACTTGAGAGCGCTGCCGCGGTGAGACCCGGCCCATTCGTCCTGCTCGGCGTGGTAGTGGCGATGAGCCTGGTGGTGGGCGTCGGTCTCGGTGCCGTGAGCCTCGCACCGAGCGACGTGTGGCAGGGGTTGACCCGAGGGGAGGGCGAGGCAGCGGCCATCGTTCGCCAGCTTCGCGTGCCTCGGGTGCTGCTCGCCTTTGCGGTCGGGGGAGCGCTGGCGCTTTCCGGCGCGGCGCTGCAAGCGCTCATTCGGAATCCCCTGGCCGATCCTTATCTCCTCGGTCTCTCCGGCGGCGCGGGTCTCGGTGCGGTCGTGGCGCTTGCGTTTAGGGTCGGCTCGATTTGGGCGGTGCCGGCGGCGGCCTTCATCGGTGCGCTCAGCGCGGTTGCTTTGGTCTATCGATTGAGCCTCGTGAGTGGGCGCCGGCTCGACCCTCGGATTCTCTTGCTGGCCGGGGTCGTGGTCGGCGCATTCGCCGGCGCCCTCATGAGCGCCATCATTGCGCTCTCTGAGGCT
>JABDII010000417.1 GCA_013003805.1 Gemmatimonadales bacterium | reverse complement strand
CTGTCCGAGGCGACCCCCGATACGTCGGTTGGAAAATGAACCGTGTTGTCATCGTGCCGAACGACAAGCGACGCGGTCGTCTGTTGGTCGATCGTTGCCCGGACGGTTCCGCTCACCACCGTGTTGGCGTAGTCGCTGTTAAATGGCCCGGTCCCGTTGGTCGAGAATCGTGACGCGGAAAGCGAATAGGCCACGCGTCCCTCGCCGTGTGCTCCCAATACCGACGTGCCGAAAGTCGTGCTCCCAAACGTCCCTTTCGTCCCGCTTGCCTCCACGGTCACGCCGTCCCGGCCTTGCTTGGTGAAGATCTGGACCACCCCCGTGACCGCGTCTGACCCATACAGGACGCTCGCGGGGCCCCGCACGACTTCGATCCGATCCACATTGTCCGTGGTCAAATTCGCGAAATTGAAGGACCCTCCCGGGAGATTGATAGCGGTACCATCGACCATGACCTTGACGTAATCGCTCTCTCCACCGCGGAGAAAGAGCGACGTGACGCCTCCGAATGATCCCACCGGAACCACCGTAGCGCCCGGCAGGTCACGGAGTACGTCGCTTACGAACCGGACACCTCGGTCCCGGAGTTCGTCCCCCGAAATCACCGTGACCGCCGCGGTGAGGGATTCGAGCGAAAGCGGCACCCGTGTGGCCGTCGCAACGAGCTCTTCGAGCTGGACGGTATCGCGAACTTGCTGGCCCCCAACGTCGCCGGGAAGGGCATGCAACACGAAGCAAAAAAGCGCGATTCTCCCGGCGCTCACACGAGGTACTCTCATTCGTCCAGTTCTCCAGGTCTGAGCGGTGTCACTTGGGGCGATCCATCGACCCAGGGGGTCACGGCAATGGGCCATCCGAAGACCGCTTCGATGGTGTCGGCCGTGAGCACGGCTCCGGGCGTACCCTCGGCCACGACGCGACCCTGATCCAACAGCAGGATGCGGTTGGCATACCGTGCCGCGAGGTTCAGGTGATGCGTAACCAAGACGCCCGCCAACCCACCCTCGACCAACATGCGAACCAGCTCCAACACTTCCATCTCATGCCGCACGTCGAGCGCGGATGTCGGCTCGTCGAGCACGAGGGCCGAGGGTTCCTGGGCCAACGCCCGGGCGACTCGGACCCGCTGCCACTCACCTCCGGACAGCGTGTCCACGTAGCGGGAGCTCAGCTCTCCGACATCGCATCGGGCCATGGCGCGATCGACCGCTGCGAGGTCTGCCCTACGCGGTGCCGCCAGAGGTCCCAGTTTCGCGTACCGCCCCAGCATGACCACCTCCGCCACGCGAAGGGGAAACACACTCTCCTCGCGCTGGGTGACCACGCCGATCACCTGAGCCAACTCGGTCCGGCGCCACTGATCGACCGACCGATCCTGGACCAGAGCCTGCCCCGACCTGACATCGACCAGTCCCAGAAGGCCGCGGAGGAGCGTGGTCTTGCCGCTCCCGTTGGGGCCGACGACGGCGAGGAGTTCGCCCGCATCGACGGCACACGACACGTCATCCAGGGCCGGCCTCTCCGCGCCCGCATAGTGAATCGTGAGACGGCGAGCCTCGAGGATCATGTTAGGGTTCGCCGGAGCAGCACGGCGAAGAGCGGAACGCCGACCAACGCCGTTACCACGCCCACAGGAAGCTCGAGCGGCCGGACCACAGTACGCGCCACCGTATCGGAGAGGACCAAGAACGACCCGCCGACGAGAAACACCACTGGAAGGAGCGGTCGGTGCAGCGGCCCCAGGACGCGTCGCACACCATGCGGGACGACGAGGCCGACGAAGCCTATGATGCCACACACGGCCACGCTCGCGGCGGTGAGCAGCGCCGTGGTTCCATAGACGACGCGCTTGACCCGTTCGACATCGGCGCCTAGGTGCTGTGCGGGTTCCTCCCCGAGCGCGAGGAGATCGAGTGAACGCGCGCTCGCGAGCAGCACCAGCGTCGGGATGATGGCGTAAGCAGCGAAGATTCCGAGCGAGCGCCACGATGCTCCGCTCAGGCCACCGAGCAACCACAGGA
>JABDII010000409.1 GCA_013003805.1 Gemmatimonadales bacterium | reverse complement strand
CCCCCACACAACCCCGCTTCCGTCCTTGACGGCCGCCCAGACCCGAGGCCACTTTGGCCCCCGACCATCTCTCTCGAGGAGGAACGATGCGAAGGCAGCTTCTGGCGGCTCTGGCGGCGCTTGTTTTCGTGCCCGGCATGCTCGCGGCTCAGGTCACAATGGCCCCGCAGTTGAACTACGGCATCGATGACGCCGACTTCGGTCTCGGCGGTCGCGTCGAGTACGTCTGGCCGTTCGACGAAGGGGCCTTCACGATCGGGTCGTTCGACTACTTCTTCCCCAGCAGCGGCGACTACTGGGAGGTCAACATCAACATCGGCCACAGGATCCCCGTGGAGGTCGAGGACCTCGGCATCTATGCCGGGGCGGGGCTCAACTGGGCGCACCGTTCTTTCGAGAACCTGGCGGGCAACAGAGATACCGATAACCGGCTCGGCTTGAATCTGCTCGCGGGTCTGAAGTATTACCTGACCAACGTGACGCCGTTCGGCGAGATCCGAGTGGAAGCGGGAGGTGGCAAGCAGGTCGTCTTCACGGGCGGCGTGCTGTTCGACATCTAAGAAGGGCGCCTCCAGACGTGGCGCCCTTCCTGGTTCGATCGTCGAGACCCTACCTGTTTGGCAAGACGAGCGGGTCTTCAGGCTCCAGGAACTCGAGACCGATCGCCTCGACCTTGCCGCGGAAATCGGCAACCTCTTCCTCGAGCAGGCGATTGACGTCGCCCAGCGCTTCCTGCAGCTCGGCCTTGGCGAAACGCATGTAGATCTTCTCGCCCTCTGTGGGCGGATCCCAGGACGAGTTCATCGAGCCGTAGGCGTTCCGGATGCGGGAGAAGATGCTGTGGTCCCGGGCGATGCCTTTTGCGGTGCCGGGCGGCGTCCAGAGTTGTTCCTCCGCCTCGCTGAGCTTCTTCTTCAGCTCCCCGGCTTCTCGCCGAAGCGCGCGATCCGGCGAAGCGGATCCGCCCTGCCCCTGCCCGTTTGACGAGCTGGCGGTCTCCTCCTCGCTCTCCTGTTCCTTCAGCATGCCGAGGACCTTGTCGATCTCGTCGCGCGTGTCGCGAAGCCGTTTGACGGCCTCGGCCAGCGTCTCCTGGGCCGCCCCGGCGTGCATGAGCGCGTCGTACTTCTCCTGCCGTTGAGCGACCGTGAGGGTGTAGCGCGGGTCGGCCAGCACGTTGACGGTGCCGCTGGCTTCGTGATCGCCGTACTTGACGGTCACGGTGTAGGCGCCGGGTACGATCTCGGGGCCGAAGCCGCCGAAGAAGCCGCCACCCTCCTGTTGACCGCGGGCGCGCGGGCGCTCGAAGCCGTCGCGGCGCAGGTTCCAGGCGATGCGGTTGACGCCCAGCTTCACCGAGCGCTCGAACCCGGCGATCGAATCACCGTTCGCATCCCTGACCACGACCTTGGCCTGGGGCCCGCGATCCGGCCGTCCGCGCCCGCCCGGCGGGCCGGCGCGCTGGGCGGCGGCGCCACCTTCTTCTTCGGCACCGCTTTCCTCTTCCTCCTCGACACCCGCGGCCGCGCGTTTCGCCGCCTTCCGCTGGCGTTCTAGGTCGTCGTTCGGGTGCGGCAGCTCGTCGTCACGCAACGAAAAAGTGATCATCGCGCCGTAGTCGCGGTTCTCGCCCCGATACTCGCCGTTGCCGGGGAAGCGCGAGGCGCCCGTCTGCTTGACCCGGTACTGTATCGCATCGGGGATCGCGAACAGGTGGATCGGTTTCGCCAGCGTCTCGGGGGTCATCGAGCGGAGCGGTCGGATGTCATCGATCACATAGGCCGCGCGACCATGGGTGCCGATGATCAGGTCGTGTTCCCGCGGGTGTACGATCATGGCCATGGCCGATGCGGTTGGGAATCCGTGCTTCCACTTGAACCAGCCGGCTCCGCCGTTCAGGCTCACGAACAAGCCGAATTCGGTGCCGAGAAAGAGTAGATCCTCCTTGACCGGATCCTGCTCGAGCACCAGCGCATAGCCCCAGACGTCGTCGGTTGCGATGTTCGTCCACTTGTTTCCGTAATCGGTAGTCCTGTAGACGTAGGTCTCGAAGTTGCCACGGCGATGGTCGTCGAACACCACGAACGCCGTCGCGGCATCGAACCTCGAGGGCTCGATATGCGCGACCCAACTGTTTCTCGGCACGTTCTTGATCTTGCCCTCGACGCTCTCCCACGTCCCCCCGCCATCACGGGTCACGTGCACACGGCCATCGTCGGTGCCGACCCAGATGACGCCTTCCTGCACCGGGCTGGGCGCGATCGTGATGATCGTCGTGAAGTTCTCGGCGTTGGTGACATCCAGGGTGAGGCCGCCGCTCTCCGCCTGCTTCTGCCACTCGGGATTGTTCGTCGTCAGGTCCGGGCTGATGATCGTCCACGTATCGCCCCGGTCCGCCGACTTGTGCAGGAACTGGCTGCCGTAGTAGACCGTGTTGCCGGCGAAGGGGTCGAGGGCGATTCCGGCGTTCCAGTTGAAGCGCAGCTCGACGTCATCGGGATGCACCGGTCGGATGCTCTTCCGCTCTCCCGTGCGGTTGTCCCAGCGAAACAGGCTGCCGCCCTGGCTCATGGCGTACCCGGTCATCGCGTCGTCGGGTATCGCCAGCGTGGCGAAGCCGTCGCCAAAGCCGACCTCGTCCCAATGGTGGTTGCGAATGCCACCGTTCTCCCAGACCGAGCTGGGACCCCGCCACGACCCATTGTCTTGCATGCCGCCGTAGACGTTGTACGGCGTCTCCATGTCCACGTTGATGTGGTAGAACTGGGCCAGTGGTAAATTGGTCACGAACCGCCAGTGCTCGCCGTGATCGTTGCTGACGTATACGCCGCCGTCGTTGCCCTCGTAGAT
>JABDII010000375.1 GCA_013003805.1 Gemmatimonadales bacterium | reverse complement strand
CCAGAGACACGGGCTGTGTAGCCTAGATTCCCGACGAATCCAGCGGTCTCGTATCCTTCTGCCACGAGGCGCTCGGCCAGGGTTGGGAACGTCCCATCGAGGGCAATACGCCCGTCCGCTAGGTGCTCGTAGGGGTGACGGGCCGTGAACAACGTCGCGTGCGACGGCAGCGTCCACGAGGACGGTGCAATCGCATGTTCGAACACGACTCCCTGCCGCGCGAAACGGTCGAGGGTAGGGGTCGTTGGCCGCTCGTATCCGTACAAGCTCATGCTCTGGGCCCTGACTGTGTCCAGAATGAGGAGGAGGACATTCGGAGCGCCCACAGGAGGATCGGGAAGTGCGGCGAGTGCTCGACGGTCCACCAGACCCTTCCACGCTCTCTGCCCGCCGGCAAACACCACCAGCAGCAACGCGAGTCCAATCGAAGTCCAGCGCGCAGCACCGAGGACACGCCATGGCCGACGGGCGGCAAGTCGCACGAACTGGACTGTGATCCCGGACGCGAGAAGCAACGCGCCCCACGGGAGCAATCCGATTTGCAGCGTCTTGAGGAGGAGGAAGATCCCGTAGAGGGCGAGCCAGAAGGAGAGCTGAAGCGTCGGCTGCCGGCGCCGTGCCACGTACAGACCAGCCAGCACGAAAACGCCGATAGTGGCAAACAAGACACCTCCGACGAGCGGAGCCATCCACAACACTTCCCACGCGTATTCCCACCCCGGCATGCGTTCAATCAGCTGCCGAATGGTGACGAATAAGGCCTCACTGAGCCCGGTGAGGAGCCCGAAGCACACTGCGACCAGAAGAAAATCCCGATGCCGGATCGGGAACGGGGGACCGCCTCCCACGATTCGCGCCGCCCCGGCTTTGACCTGCGAGCCGAACGCGGTCAGTAGATATCCGAGCACACCCAGCGCGATGAGCAGAAGGGTCAGTTTGCGAGCGAGACTTGCCCAGAGTGTTAGGTACAGTTGGAGCGGGTGGGATGCCCTCCCGGAAATAAGATCATTGAGAACAGGGAGACTGCGTCCCGCGTGCGCGGCTTCGATGATTGGCGGCACAAGCCAGGTCGCCGCCGCGAGCCATACCATGAGCATGGCGGCAAAAACGAGCCAATATCGAGCCGTTTGGCGCGACCGCATCACCGTTTGATTGATCCAGGAAAGGGGTTGAGCACACAAAGGTCGCGAGGCCTAACCGTGGTGCGCAAGGGGTTCGGCCTCCAGACCGCCGAGCGGCGTGGAACGTTCCCAACGCAAGGACTTGCAGTTCGGGAGTGCGCGCGCCTGGGACAATAGGAGCGATCGGCTCAATCCACGGGACGTGAGTCTCCTGCCGGATCGACAGGGACTGGTAGTCTCGGTCGAGGAGTCCGTATCCGACGCGTGGCTGATCGAGAACTTCGACCCCGAGATCCCGCCGGCCGCTGAGTAGCCAGAACCGGCGAACGCAAAGGGGCGGCCATTGGGCCGCCCCTCCGTGTGCTCCAACCGTGCCTCGGCTGTTACTTCTTGAATGCCCCCGCGGCCATATCCGGCCGCATCATTCCGTCGCGGGTCTCGACCCGACGCGTGATGGCAAACGCCTTCTGGAACAGGGCTTCAGCCTCGGCGCCCAACGTGGCATTGGCTGCCTCGCTCGTCGAGTGATAGTCGGCCGGGCTCATCCCGGTGCTGGCAACGATGTAGGCGGGAAGCTCGGACCCGATGATGCGCTGATACATCCGCCAGCCGCTGCCCATGTTGTTGGCCCGGTACAGCTCCGCAAACTCCCGTGCCACTGCCTCGAGCTCCTGCGCCTTGCCCGGCAGCGGATGCCAGAAGCTCCAGTGGCGGAAGTTGCCCGCGCTCTCCGCCTCGCTCGGGTTGGCCGGGATATAGGACATGTCGGGCCGGAACGCCACAATTGCCGCGTCGGCGTATTCGACCAGCTGGTCGGACTTGGCGAAGATCGCCGGCCCGCCGGCCGCCTTCACTGCCGCTTCCCAGTCTTGGTTGATGGTCACCATGTCTGCCATGGTCTGCATGGGGAAGGCATACAGGTACCACGACCCCATGCCCGAGGCTGCGATCCAGTCGAGCTTGGCACCCTCCGCCGTGGCCATCACCTTGCCGACCGCCTCCTTGACGGCGGTCTCGTACTGGGCCATGTGGGCGGGAGCCACGTTATCCGTATAGACGAACAACATGGGAGGGCGCGCCGGCTGTTCCTGGGCGGCGGCCAGGCCCGGCAAAGCCAGGAAACCGGCTGCTGCCACGCTGAGAAGAAGTGCCTTCTTCATGGATTCCCCCCTGATTTCTTGACCTGCGGTTTGAACTGACCCCTCCGATTCTGGCGCCAATATACCCGGTGGCCCACGAGGCGTAAGGCCCCAGCGTTGTCAGGCGCTAGGCCGGGAAGAGTGACATGAGATGCTCGGCGTGCACGGGGTTGACGCCGTCATCGTGCTTGAGGAACACGTACGTCTCCTCCCACGGCTGCTCGGCAATCCGATCCGCCCATTGCTGGAGCCGGCCTTCATCGTAGGCGCTCCGCCTGAGGCGCACGTACCCCCACTCGGCGGTGGGAACCATAGCGGTCATCCCCTCGTCCGTATCCGCGACGCAGAGGGCCGCGCTTCGTGAACGCAGGGCCGCATACACGTCGTCGTCGAACCAGCTCTCATGACGGAATTCGAAGGCTGCAGGCCATCGCTTGGGGAGGAGTGCCAAGAAGTCCTCCAGGCGGGGAAGATCCTTCTTCAGATTTGGCGGAAGCTGAAAGAATGTCGGCCCCCGCTTCTCGCCGAGCGCAGACGAGACGCCGAGCAGGTAGGACAACTCGCTCTCGGTGTCCTTCAGCCGGTTGAAGTGGGTGATTCTCCGCGAGGCCTTGAGCACGAACCTGAAGCCGTCAGTGACTTGGTCGGCCCAGCCGACTAAGACGCTCTCCTTGGGCAGCCGGTAGAAGGTGTTGTTGATCTCGACCGTGGGGAATCGTGTGGCGTAATAGGCCAACATGTCCCCGGACTTGAGATCATCGGGGTAGAACGTGCCCTTCCACTCCTTATAGGAGTAACCGCTCATCCCAACGTGTGCGCGCATCGATCCCGTCCATCCGATAAGTACAGCCGAGCCGCCTGGGTGCTTACTCGAGCACGAAGCCAAAGCTGCTTCGGCAAGAGCAGGGGGGCAAGCGAGCTGGTCGGCCTCTGTTGGGCTGCAAGGATTGGCACGCTGATGGACCCGCGGCGCCACACTGGGGTCTGGCTCCCACATCTGGCCGTTCTGACATGGAACGTCTGGAGGCACCAACCGTAGGGGAGTTTTACACCGCCGCCCTCAGGCGAGACGCCAAGGGCGAGAGTCGTAACCTTCTCTGGCACAGTGCATTGGGATCTGTTGGGTGATCCGTATTGCAGGGTCTTGCACGGCAGCCCCCCGTTTCGGGTATGTGCCTTGCGATTATTTCGCCGGATTCAAGTTAATCGGTGAGGAGCCCGGTGGACGGCGGCCGCCCGTTTCCACGTGGGGGCGACCGGCTTGTGTTCCACTTTAGACCCAGGGAGGACGCGTGCAGCGAAAGTACCATAGACCAGCCCTGCAGAGGTTCGGCACGTTCAGAGAACTGACCAAGGCTTGGCCCGGGTTGTTTACTCTTCAACAGCACTGTGAGCCTGATTGGCCCTGTGCTGATCGAACAAGCTGACGCCGGGCTCCAAATCCGAGCGGCGACTCCATGGCGGGGAGGGCATCCATTGATGCCCACCCCGCCGTTGTATTGGTGCGGCAGCTCGCCTGTGGCACGGTCACCGACACCCCCGTGATTGGCTGTATTCTCAGGCCCAAATCGGGGCACGCGGCTTGCGCTTTTGGGTCTTGGGAAGATAATCAGCGCCGCCCCACGCTTGAGCGGAAATAGGTTCAGCGAGGAGGTCTGGCGGCCGCTGCGATTGTATCTCGAGTATCCGGGGGAGAGCATCATGGATCGTCGTGCCTACGAACAGCCCAAGCTGGAACGCTTCGGGACTTTCAGAGATCTGACGCGCACCTGGCCCATTCTCAAGGACTGGACCGAGTACTGCCAGGTCCACCCGGGGGCTGAGGAGTGTAGAACGAGCTGAGCGGCTTGCGGCCCGACGCGACGAGTGGCGGGGGAGGACACATGCTGTCCTCCCCCGCGCGTCATGAGGCCTCGCGTGGTGTGCTCCTCACCCGTTCTCCCCGGACCGACCCTACTCCGGTGCTGGCTCCCGAGCTAGGATTGTCCCACATGGTCTCCACGCCCGGCAGCCGGCGCCTCGAGCCGGTGACCCTGGAGGGCTCGACGGTCCGCCTCGAGCCTCTGGCGCTTCTCCATCTTGCGCCTCTCTCCGAGGTCGCGTTCGATGAGGCCTTGTGGCGCTACAGCCCGACTCCACCCGTCAGAAATCCCGCAGAACTCCGGGATTACATCCAGTCGGCATTGAGCGAAGCAGCCTCGGGCTTGGCCCTGCCGTTCGCCACCGTTCACCGGAGCGACACCCGCGTCGTGGGCAGCACCAGGTTCGGCAACTACGTTCCGGAACACCGGCGAGTCGAGATCGGCTGGACCTGGCTGGCCCGCCCGTGGCAGCGAAGCGAGGTCAATACGGAGGCGAAGTATCTCATGTTGGGCTACGCCTTCGATGTCCTGGAGTGCATCAGAGTCGAGTTCAAGACCGACGACAGAAACGAGCAATCGCTCCGTGCGCTTGCCCGTCTAGGCGCGGTGGAAGAAGGCCGGTTTCGCAACCATATGATCACGGCGGGCGGCGAGGTCCGGCATACCGTGTGGTTCAGCATCACGGCGGAGGAGTGGCCGGCCATTCGGCGTCGGCTGGAGGACGCCATGCGCGCGCGCCGCTAGGGCTTCCTTTGGGTGCCTTTTGCTCGGGGCCCCATTAGCTTCAACCAGCCGCCTCCTCTGGCGATTGCCCAACCTCTCATGGACGATTATGGCACTCGAGACCTCCATACTCGCTATCTCTCCCCACAAACACACGACACCGCTCCTGGCACTCTTGGTGCCGCAGGGGGCGTTTCCATCCTCGCTCGGTCGCTTGGACGAGGCAGTGGGTGGAGCCTTGCATCGCTTCTTTGCCACCGGAGACTTCACGGGCAAGCGAGGTGAAGCTGCCATGGTGTATGTCGAGGGCCCGGCCGACCGTGTGCTTCTCGTGGGATTGGGGACTGCGAAGGAACTCTCCACCACGGCAATCCGGGAAGCCAGCGCCATCGCGGCACGTCGCGCGTCTGGGGTCGGGGTTCCGTCGGCCGCACTCCATGTCGCAGCAGAGGTCTTCGAGTCGGTCAACCCGAGAGCCCTCGCGCAAGCCGTGGCGGAGGGTTTGCCATTCGGCGCCTGGAACTTCTCGGACCTCAAGCGGCCTGCCAAAGACAAGAGGGCCGATCTCCGGCGCGTCGACATCCTCGCGCCTGCCAAGACGAAGACGATGGAAGCGGGCCATCGCATAGGTTCCGCGATCGGCGCGGGTCAGTGGTTCACTCGGGATCTGCAGATGCTCCCGGGCAACATGTGCACGCCCGCCTACTTGGCCAAAGTCGCCAAGAAGCTGGGAACCCAGTACCGGATCAAGGTAACGGTGCTCGACGGGGCCGCGATCAAGAAGGAGGGCCTCACCGCACTCCTTGCCGTGGCCCAGGGTAGTGCGGAAGAACCACGCTTCATTGTAATGGAGTACCGCGGAGCGAGGGCCAAAACGAAGCCGGTTGTCCTGGTCGGCAAGGGGGTCACGTTCGACACCGGCGGCATCTCGATCAAGCCGGCCACGAGCATGGAAGAAATGAAGTTCGACATGTCAGGCGCGGCCGCCGTGCTGGGGGCATTCGATGTGCTGGGACGGATCAAACCGAACGTCAACGTGATCGGGTTGATCCCCACGGCGGAGAACATGCCGTCGGGAACGGCGCTCAAACCCGGCGATGTCATCACGTCTCACCTCGGAAAGACCATCGAGATTGTGAACACCGACGCAGAGGGACGGCTCATACTGTGCGACGCCCTCTCGTATGCCCGGCGGTTCACTCCCGCATGTGTGCTCGACCTCGCCACCTTGACGGGGGCAGTGGTCATCGCGCTAGGAAGTACCGCGATCGGTCTGATGGGAAATGACGAACCGCTGATCGATGCCGTGCGCGCTGCCGGCGAGCGGTCGGGCGAGCGGGCGTGGCCCCTGCCGCTGTGGGACGACTACCGCGAACTCATCAAGTCGCAGATCGCGGATGTAAAGAACTCCGGTGGGCGGGCAGCCGGTACGATCACCGCGGGGTGGTTTCTCCGCGAGTTCGTCGAGGACTTCGCATGGGCCCACCTCGATATTGCCGGTACCGCCTACTCCGATCACGACACGCCGAGCCGGGTCAAGGGTCCCACCGGGAGCGGGGTGCGGCTCGTCAGCGACTTTGTGCTCTCCCGGAAGCCTTAGGC
>JABDII010000341.1 GCA_013003805.1 Gemmatimonadales bacterium | reverse complement strand
GCTGATGATGCGCACCTGAGGGCCCTGGTCGGGTTCACTCGTCGCCGTATCCGCTCCGATGGCCTGCTTCGCCAGCGTCCCCACGGCGCGCTTCGAGGCCCGCTCGCCACCGAAGCCGCGGCGGGCCAGCTCCTCTGGCATGGTCATGACACCGTGATCGGCGGTGAGCACCACCATGTAGTTGGCCCGCCCGACCGTCTGGTCGAGAAAGACGAACAGCGAGTCGAGTTGCCGATCCAGCCGGAGGTAGTAGTCCTCGACCTCCTGGCTGTACGGACCGTAGATATGCCCTATGTAGTCAGCCGCCGAGCATCCCACGAATAGGATGTCGGGCCGGTCGTCAGTGCCCAAGTCCTCGTTGACCACCAGCTCGCGGACGAAGGTGAAGGTAAGCTCGTCGGCAAAAGGGGAGCGTGGCAGGATTTTCTCGAAGAATCGGTTCCACCCGCCGTCTTCCTCCATCATACCGATCCAATGGGGAAAGATGGTGCTTCGGCCGTCGAACTCAGGTGGAAAGTCGTCTTCCCGCGACGCGACATACGTCGATTCGGGAAAGAGTCGCTCCCAATTCCTCCCGTCGTAAGCCGCGGCGGGCTCTGCGCTGTTGAACCGATCTACCCAGTCGGGATACTCCCTCCGGTAATAGGACGACGTGACGATTTGACCAGTCGGCAGGTAGTACCAGTAGACCCCGTTGGGCCGTTTGCCGCCCATCGTGATGGCGGCCCGGTCTTTGAAGGCCACCGAAAACACCTTGCTCCCTCGCGAGCGCCGCTTGAGCCAATCGCCGAGGGTATTGGTCTTCATATTGATCGGGGAACGACCAGGCGCGTCGGGAATCCCAAGGATCTGGGCGGTCTGATCCTGGACCGAATAGACCGTGCGCCCCGTCGTGCGGTCATACCAGTCGTTCTGGACGACCCCATGCCGGGCCGGGAAGGCTCCGGTCGCAATGGTCGCGTGCCCCGGCGCGGTCGAAGTCTTCGCGTGGTCCTGGTGCGCGTCGGCGAACACCGCGCCGTCCCTGAGCAGCCGGGCGAAGCCCCCGGTGAACCGGTCGTCGAAGCGCTCCAAGTAGTCCGCCCGCATCTGGTCGACCGAGATCACCACGACGAGCCGCGGTCCCTCGAGCGGTGGCCGGCAGGCGAGGAGGACGAGGAGGGGAAGGACGAGAATGATCGGAATTCGAGAACGGATCATCGTGGGCGAATCGGGATCTGGTTGAGTTCAGTAGCCTGAGAGTGAGGAGTCAGGAGTAAGGAGTGACGAGTGGGCGGTCCCGCAGCGACCTGCTCGGCCTGGGCGGAACAACGATGCGACGAAGGCTTCTTGCAGGCTACCTCGCCTCCTTACTCCTCACTCCTCACTCTCCTCCACTCTACCCAAACATAGACCGGTATCCCTGCTAAGAGCAGCAAGAATCCCCAGTACACGGTTTCCTGACCGGAGCCCCCCACCGCCCAGAGACTGTAGAGGAACGCCAGCACAGCGATGATCGAAGCGCCGGTCAGGCGTTGGCCCTCAAACCGCTTCTTCTCGCGGATGAAAATCACCAATTGTGCTGCTGCCGCGAACACGTACGGAATCAGGCTGGTGAGCGTCGCTAGCAAGATGATGAACGTGAAGAGGCCTACCAGGCCGCGGGTGAAGTTGGTCGCCAGGAGGATGGTCACGAAGATGCTCGAGACTACCAGTGCCGTGGTGGGCGCCCCGCTCCGGCCCACCGCGGCGAACGGCTTGGGAAAGACGCCGTCGCGCGCGGCGGCGAGCGGGATCTGTCCCTGGTTCAGGATCCACCCGTTCAAGGCGCCGAAGCAGGAGATGGTGGCGCCCGCCGCTACGAAATACGCGGCCCAGGGGCCCAGAATGCGCTGGGCCGCATCGGCGAAGGGGGCGGTGGAAGTCATCAGGTCACCGGGCGCGATGATGCCCATGATCGCGGCAGTGGCCAGGATGTAGAGCAGAGCGGTGAACACGGTGCCGAGTATGGTTGCCCGGGGGATGGTGCGCTCGGGCTCGATCACGTCACCAGCCGGAATGGTGGCCGATTCGAGGCCAAGAAAGGCCCAGAGGGTGAGCGTCGCGGTGGCGGTGATAGCGGAGAGGTGCGACTCGCCGCTCACGTTCAGCGGGACGAAGTTGCCGGGTTGGAAGAAGGCGTAGCCCAATGTCGCGACCAGAATGAGCGGGATCAGCTTGAGCACGGTTGTCGCCAATTGGACTCGGCCCGCGAGCTTCACACCCATGACGTTGACGATGGTGAGGGCCCAGAC
>JABDII010000336.1 GCA_013003805.1 Gemmatimonadales bacterium | reverse complement strand
TTGGCGGAACTCAAACGACGCGCAGGAGAATGAGCATGCGGATGGTTCTATTGGGGCTGGTCCTCGCAGCTGGTGCGGGGGCGTGCCGAGAGGGGGGCGAGAGGTCCGCCCAGCTTCCCCAGCCAGGCGCCGACCGGCGCGACCAGACACCGATCTCGGTGAATGCAGATCCTCCTGTCCAGTACCCCCCGGAGTTGTACGAACGGGGAGTCGAGGGAACCGTAATCCTCCGGCTCTTCGTCGACTCCACCGGCACGGTGATTGCCGACTCCACCCGCATACAGGAGCCAAGTGGTCACGCGGCCCTCGATTCAGCCGCCCTGGCCGCCGTTCCGTCACTCCGCTTTGCCCCCGCCCTGCGGGACGGCGTTCCCGTGAGCACGGCGTTCGAGCAACCCATCATCTTCCAGCCCACTGGCAGCGGAGAAGCAGCTCCATGATCCCGCAACACACCAAGCCCTATGGCTCCGTCCTCGACACCATCGGCTGGACCCCGCTGGTCCGACTGCAACGGGTGGGCGCGGGGATTCAAACCCCGGTCTACGGCAAGGCCGAGTATGCCAATCCCGGTGGGTCGGTCAAGGATCGCATCGGCTTGGCCATCATCGAAGACGCGGAACGCCGGGGAGACCTCCAGTCCGGTGGAGTCGTCGTGGAGGGCACCTCCGGCAACACCGGGGTTGGTCTCGCGCTCGCCGCCGCCCTCAAGGGGTACCGCTGCATTTTCACCATGCCGGACAAGATGTCCCAGGAAAAGGTGCGGCTGCTCAAGGCGTACGGAGCAGAGGTCGTTATTACGCCGACCGCAGTCCCCCCGGACCATCCCGACAACTATGTCATGCGTGCCAAGCACATCGTCGAGGAAACACCCGGCGCCGTCCTGGCGAATCAGTTCTACAACGCGGTTAACCCGGATGCCCACTATGCCACCACAGGGCCCGAGATCTGGGCCCAGACTGAGGGGAAGGTCACGCACTTCGTGGCCGGAGCCGGGACGGGAGGCACCGTGAGTGGGGCCGGCAAGTACCTGAAGGAGCAAAACCCCGCCATCCGCGTGATCGCGGGCGACCCTGTCGGGTCGCTGTACACCGGCTACTCCGAACGTCACGAAATGGGCGACGGGGCCCCGTACAAAGTTGAGGGCGTGGGCGGTGACAAGATCCCTACGACGATTTGGTTCGACTATGTGGATGAGTTTCGCCAGGTGTCGGACCGGGACTCGTTCGGGATGGCGCGGCGGCTGGCCCGCGAGGAAGGAATGCTGGTCGGAGGGTCGGCAGGAATGAACGTTGTGCTCGCTCTGGACATTGCCCGGGAGCTGGACGACCCAGAGGCGGTCGTGGTCACCATTCTGTGCGACACCGGCGAGCGTTACCTGTCCAAGCTATTCAACGACGAGTGGATGCGTGAGAATCAGCTGCTCGAGACTCCGCGGACGACGGTAGAGCATCTCCTCCAGCGGCGTGAGTCCAAGGCACCGCCAGTCGTCAGCGTCTCACCGGCGGCGGCGGTCCGGCAGGCATTGAATCTCATGAATTCCTGGGAAGTCAGTCAACTTCCGGTCCTCGACGACGACACCTGCGTGGGAAGCCTCGTCGAAGGAACTCTCATGGCCCGCTCCTTGGCCCAACCCAGCCTGCTCGATCGCCCGGTGAAGGAGGTCATGGAAGCGCCGTTTCCCGTCGTGGACGCCGCCTGCCCCGCCGAGCAAGTTGCCCCGATGTTGTCTCGTGATACGCCTGCGGTTTTAGTCGAACGGAACGGCGAGCTGATTGGGATTGTCAGTCGCTTTGATCTCCTTCAGCAGCTCATCGGGGCACAATAGCATGCGAATAGCGGTGCTCACCGGCGGTACCTCCTCCGAACGTGACGTCGCGATCGCTTCTGCCGTGCAGGTGATCTCGGCGCTTAGATCTCGGGAGCACGATGTGGGAGTGGTGGATACGGCCCGAGGATACATTCCTCCCCACGAGGAGCCGTCGCTGTTGCCCTCGGCGGTTGGCATCGCCCCGCCATCGCAGGAGTCGCTGGCCGCGCTGGAGCGCGGCCTCCTGATGTCTGGCCTGGGCGATCTCCCGGTCATCCGTCAAGCCGACCTCGTCTTCTTGGCGTTGCACGGTGGCTGGGGAGAGGACGGCACGATCCAGGCGATCCTGGATGTGATCGGCGTTCCTTACACCGGGAGTGGCCCCCTCGGCAGCGCGCTCGCCCTCGATAAAGACATCTCCAAGCGGCTCTTCCGGCAGGCTGGGGTGCCGACGGCCGATTGGCTCATGGCACCGCAACCGGTTCACGAGGTGGAGCGACGCTTGGGGTGGCCGGTTGTCGTCAAGCCATCACATGAGGGGTCCACGGTTGGCTTAACCGTGGTCCAGGAACCGGCGGACCTCGAGCGCGCGGTGGCGGAGGCGGGCTCGTACGACCCCGAGGTGATGATCGAGGCATTCATCCCGGGGAGGGAGCTCACGGTCGGGATGCTCGCCGAGCGCGCGCTCACGGTGGGCGAGATTATCCCCAGGCATGACATCTTCGACTACGAGTGCAAGTACACGCCCGGCATGTCGGAGGAGATTTTCCCCGCCGAGGTGGCTTCGGGTGTCGTCGAGCAATGTCAACACCTTGCCGTGGCAGCCCACCGGACGCTGAAATTGGGCGGCTATTCCCGGGTGGATTTTCGCTTGACAGCCCGAGGGGAACCGCTCTGTTTAGAGGTAAATACCTTGCCAGGCTTGACTTCGACCAGCCTGCTCCCCCAGTCCGCCCTGGCCTGCGGCATTGATTTTGCCGAACTCTGCGAGCAAATCTGCCGTCAATCCTTGGCGGCCGTGGGAACACGTCGAGGCGAGCCAGCGTCTAGTTAGTGAGGACATGAGCTTATGAATCTGCTGCAGCAACCCCGCATGACCCCGTGGGTCGGGCGACTCATTGTCGTCAATGCGGTCGTGTTGCTGCTCCTGATGACCCTCTTCCCGGCCCTGACGCCGTCACTCCAATTTGAGCCCAACCGGGCGTTCCGCGCTCCGTGGTCGTTCGTCACCTACATGTTCGTCCATGCCGGGTTATTCCACCTCGCGTTCAACATGCTGATGCTCTTCTTTCTGGGACCACCAGTCGAGCACCGCATGTCGAGTCACCGGTTCATCCGGTACTATGTCTTTTGTGGCCTCGGTGGAGCGCTTCTCTCGCTTGGCCTGGCCAGCTTCATCCCGATCGCACCCTTCATCGGGGCCTCCGCGGCGGTCCTCGGAGTCGCGGTGGGGTTCGCCATCTACTGGCCGGACGCGGAACTCATGGTGTTTCCCATTCCGATCCCCATCAAGGCCCGGACCCTCATTGCCGGCTTGGTCGTGCTGGACTTGTTTTTCGCGGCGACTGGGTCGGGCGGCCGTGTTGCCCATTGGGCCCACCTGGGGGGCGCGCTCTTCGGCTATCTGGCGTTCCGCTTCGAAGGGGTGATCCGTGAACGACCCGCCCCAACTCCGAAGCCAGTCGAGCGAGTGCTCGTGCTGAAGCCCGAGCAGCACTCCGCGGAGCATCCCGCGCCGCCGCCTAGAGCGGAGCGTCCGCGACCGGGGAAAGATCCAGTGACACTGGAAATGAACCGGGTGCTCGACAAGATCAGCGCCGAGGGGATAACGAGCCTTACCCCCGCAGAGCGTCGTTTCCTCGACGACATCGCGAAACAGAAGAAGGACGGACTGCACTGACGCCAACACACGCTTGACCGCGCGACCGCGTGTTGCTATCGTGGCGCGTGCTGATTGATCTCATACCCGAGTTCCTTTCCGTCCTCCGTGCGACCGATCGCCTGGCCGCCTACAGCACCTACTACAACGCTCACCGCTCGATTCTCTCCGCCTATTGGCGGAACTATGTCCTCGATCCTGACACGCCGCACGCAAGGCAAGTGATTCAACAAACGCTCAACGCCGACCGGAGCGACCTCGTTGCGCTCGTCGAGTCGGTCGAGCTGGGGCGCATGGTGGAAGACACTGTGGCGCGAGCAACGGAAACCTTGCACATCGATCGCCCGACGGATGTTTACCTCATGGTCGGCGTGGGTGGCGCCAACGCCGGCGAGCTCGTGGTTCACGGGCGTGGGGTGGCCTTCGTTTGCATCGAGCACTTCACCGGAAGGGCCAACCCCGAAACGTTCGGGATGGGACTCTCACCGAAGTTGATCCCATTGTGGGTGGCACACGAGCTCGCCCACACGATCCGATACACCTCACCCGACAGCCGGAGCCCGATGCGGCGGCTGGTGCAGGAGGCAGGGGGATACTACGACTATTGGAAGACCGGAAGCTGGGCCACTTTGCGCGAACTCATGCTCAATGAGGGCCTGGCCGTGCACGCCGCACAGACGATCTGCCAGGGATTCGATCCGGCCGACTATTTCGGGTATGCCCGGCGCCAGTATCATCGCTTGCGAGAGCTGGAGGCCTTCCTCCGCCGGGCCACCGAGCCAGATCTCGACCGCACCGGCCTTGGCCTGCGATTGCGCTTCCTGTCGGGGGGGATGAGCCCCGCCGCTCGACTGGTACGGGGGCGTGTCGTGCCAGAGCGGGCGGGGTACTACCTCGGGCACCGCATGGCGGAGGCGCTGGTCTCAGATCGCGGTATCGCCGCCGCGCTCCGGGCAGCAACCGAGGACTTTCAACAGGCCGAAGATCAGGCTCGGGGTATTCAAACGGCCTGACCCTCGTCTTGCTTGTGGCTTCCATCACAGAACGGACGCACGCGCGACTTACCACACCCACACAACTTGACGTGTCCGGGTCGCTGGAAGGATGGCGGAATGATCTCGTTTCCTTCTGGATCGCACAGCACGACCTCTCCCTCGATCACAATCGTGCCCTTGGGTTTCACGGTCACTCGCATTGCACCTCCAGTACGTGGCCGCTGTGGTGAGTCCGGCACCGCTGCCGGGGCACCTACTTCCCCACACAGAAAGAAGCGAATACCCGGTCGAGCACATCCTCGATGTCCACCACGCCAATGAGCTCGTCCAACGCGCGTATCGCCTCACGGACGTGATGCGCGGCCAGCACGACCTCGCGATCACCGGTAAGCAGCGGGCGGGCCTCGCCCAGCGCTATCTGCGAGCGGCGTAGGGCTTCACGGTGCCGCTCCCGGGTCAAGGCAGGCTCGAGGTCGGTGAGCTGCCACTGTTCCGAGAAGGCGATCCGCGCCGTCTCCTCCTTGAGGCGGTCCAGGCCTCGCCCCGTCACGACGGAGACCGGGATTCCCTCTCCCGCCTCGTCGACCAGATCCGCTTTGGTCCTGACTGGGAGAACCCGAGCGCCCATGTCGAGGCCGCTCGCGTCACCCTCAGCGGGGTCGAGGGGCCGCTCGAGAAAGGCGCGCTCCTCGCGATCGAGCTCGCGTCCGGCCTCAATACACAGAAACACGAGGTCGGCGGCCGCCAGATAGCGGTGGCTCACTTCTATCCCCAGGCGCTCCACTGGTTCGGCTACCGCTCGCAGGCCTGCCGTGTCCACGAGGCGGACTGGCCAGCCGCCAAACTCCGTCGAGGATTCAATAGCGTCCCGAGTTGTCCCGGGAATATCGGTAACGATGGCCCGCTCGAGGCCCAGCAGGCTGTTGAAGAGGGAGGACTTGCCAGTGTTCGGTCGGCCGGCGAAGACAACTAGGGCCCCTTCCCGGATTCGTTCACCCGCCGGTGCCGTCGCGAGGAGACGATCGATGTCGCCCGCAACTCGTTCCAGGTGTTCATCTACTCGACCGGGTGGCAGGGGCCCATCATCCTCCTCCGGGAAATCGATGTCGTAGCTCAGTAGGGCCTCGAGGGCCACCAGTTGATCCCTGAGCCGCTCCAGCCGTCGAGACAGGGCACCGTCGAGCTGGTGCAGCGCGAGCCGGGCCTGCCGGGGTGCTGTCGCGTCCACCAAATCCCCGACACCTTCCGCCTGCACCAGATCCATCTTCCCGTTGAGGACCGCACGGCGGGTGAACTCACCTGGAGAGGCTTGACGCGCCCCGGCCGCCGTCAGTGCAGCGATCACATGCACTGGAGCTACGAGCCCCCCATGGCAAGAGAGTTCGACCATGTCCTCACCGCTATAGCTCTCGGGTCGAGGGAACACGGTGTAGAGCCCCTGGTCGAGCGAATGGCCTCCAGCATCGCGAAAGACGGCCAGAGTCGCTCGACGTGGGCGATCAACGCGGAACCCTGAAACTACCCTCGCCGCGACGGCGAAGGCTCCGTCGCCGCTGAGACGGATGACCGCTAGTGCCGCCCTCCCAGGCGGCGTAGCCAGGGCCACGATGGGATCGGATACCATGGAGGAAAGTTAAGAGCCGACGCCTGCTATTTCTTCGATTTCCCCGCCTCGGCCTTCTTCTTCGACGCACCGGCGGGTGCTGGTGCCTTGCCGGCCTTGGCCCTGAGGCGTTCCTTCGCCAGGTACCACTGCTGGGGAACGCTCACCATGTTGCTCACGGTGTAGTAGAGGTTCAAGCCCGACGGGAACCGAGCGAAGAGTACCGTCATCATGAGGGGCATGATGTACAGCATCATCTTCATTTGCGGGTTTGGTGGCACGCCGATTTGACCGACCTTACTCATACCCCACATGGACAAGCCCATGAGGACCGGAATGATGTAGAGTGGATCGGCACGCGAGAGATCGGGCAACCAGAGAAAGGGGACGCCCCGAAGCTCGATGGTGTTGAGAAACACGAAGAACAGCGCGAAGAGCACCGGCAAGGGCAATAGCACCGGCCAGCAGCCCCCGAGGGGGTTGACGTGGTGCTCTTTGTACAGCTTGAACACTTCCTGCTGAAGTTTCTGTGGGTCGCCTTTGTGTTTGTCCTGGATCTCCTTCATCATGGGCTGGATGGCCTGCATCCTGAGGCTGGCGCGCATGCCTTTTTGGTTGAGCGGCCATAGCACAATACGAACCAGGACGCCAAACACCACGAGCACGAGACCGTAGCTCATGTGCAGGTTGTCGTGCATCCACACCAAGAGCCACCGGACTCCGATGGCGATGGGCCGGATCAGTGTTCGAATGCCGGGCCAGCCGTAGGGATTCACGTCGTCGAAATCATGACCCATTTGGGCGAGTCGAGAGTATTCCATCGGACCAACGTACGCGCGGTATCGGAAGAGCCCATCTGCTGCAACGGGAACACTGGCCCACATGTCCGCGGTCTTAGGGTTCTTACCCGCGTCGGTCGGCGCGGTGGCGGTCACCCCGCTGATCGGCGGAGCGCCGCTGTCGATAGCCAGCATCGCGGTCACGAAGTACTTCGACTTGACCGCGGCCCACTCGAACGGCCCACTCAATGTCTCGGTGACACCGGCGTCGAGGCTCGATAGCCGCGTCTGGCTGGTTTTAACACTCTTAGTTACCAGTCCCATGTCCCGGTAGTTGCCATTCGAGTCCGCCTCGGTGTTCCGCATTCCCGGACCGAGGCCCACGAGCAAGAGCGCTCCGTTGGGGCCGACCCCATCAATGCGGCCGGACACCTCGACCTGATAGTCTTCCGGGTGGAACGTGTATTGGAGATTCACCGCCACACCCTGATCCTCGGCGGCAAATGACACCTGGGGCGCTTGAGCCACGTCCACGGATGACCCTGCCGCTGGCGTCATGAAGGCCCAGCGATCGAGATAGAGTGTGTCCTGTCCGCGAAGGAGGCGAAGCGCGAGGAAGTCGCTTTCGGGTCGGAGCAACTCGAGTGGACCGGGCGCATCGCCCCCAGACATGGAGCGGTACGAGGTGAGGGTGGCACTCACCAAGCGCGCGCCACGGGTGCTGATCTGATACGTGTAAAGTGCGCTCCGCGCGGACACCGTGTCCTCGGCAATGTCAGGCAGGCTGTCCCGGGCGATGGGGACGAGCGTGTCCACCTGCGTCACCGGCGCCACTTGGCTGTCGGGCGCCGGGCGTTCCACCGCTGGGCTCGGCGGTGCCGGTGTCACCGATGGCAGCGAATCACCGCCAGCCGGAGGTGTCGGAGGGCGTTGAAAGACCAACGATGGAATGACGATGATCGCTATGAAGAGCATCATCGCCAGCAGGAAACGACGATCCATGGTCGCTGCTCGGCGCGGTTACGGCACGGGGTCGAACCCGCCTGGATGCCAGGGATGACACCGAACCAGACGCTTCATGCCGAGCCAGGCTCCGTGCAGGAGACCGTGGCGAGTGATGGCGTCGCTGGTGTACTGGCTACAGGAGGGCGTGAACCGGCAGCTGGGTGGCAGGAGAGGGGAGATCGTGAGCTGGTAGGCCCGGATCAGGGTCAGTG
>JABDII010000331.1 GCA_013003805.1 Gemmatimonadales bacterium | reverse complement strand
GGGTATGGACGAGCTGAGCGAAGAGGACAAGTTGATCGTGGCACGCGCCCGCCGGATTCAGCGCTTTCTCTCGCAGCCATTCTTCGTGGCCGAGCAGTTCACCGGCTTCTCCGGCAAGTACGTCAAGCTCGAAGAGACGGTGGAAAGCTTCGAGCGCGTGTTGTCCGGGGAATTCGACCATCTCCCAGAGCAGGCCTTCTATATGGTCGGCGGCATCGGCGAAGCGATCGAGAAGGCCGAGAAACTCGCGGGGCACTGATGCACGTCACCGTTATCTCACCCGAAGCATCGATGTACGAGGGTCCGGCGGACGCCGTGGTGGCGCCCGCCTACGATGGGAGAGTCGGTATCCTCCCGCGGCATGCGCCCTTCATGACCCTCCTCGGCACAGGGGTACTCGTCGTCCGCCGTGAGGGCCAGGACCATCGGTTCACGGTCCACGGAGGATTCCTCCAAGTGGTGGATGACACGGTGAGGGTGGTGACCGAACACCTCGAGAAGGAACCGGCCGCGTAGGCGGAACTCAAGGCTTCAAAACTCGAATCCTTGCCACATTCACGTATCGAGGAGCGCGACCCCATGAAGCACACAGGCGTATCGATGGTGCTAGTGAGTGCCCTCTTGTTCGGCCCAGGGTTGGCTCAGGCCCAAGTGCTTGGCCTGCCGGTCTTCAACAGCGGTGTCAGCAGCGGCCTCGGACTCATGGGCGATGTTGGTTTTCCCAACGACGAGTCTGGTCTCCAGACCACCTACGGCGCCACGGCCACACTGGGAATCGGCCTGATCGGATTCTCCGCCTCGGTGGCACGATCAGGCTTCGAGAGCACCGATCGGAACTTCACGTCGCTCGGCGGCACGGCCAACCTCAAGGTGCTCGGCGGGCCGCTCATTCCCCTGGCCGTCACGCTCCAGGGCGGTGCCTCCTACGCCGAGATCGCGGATGGAGTGAACAATCTGCGTATCCCGATCGGCCTTGGCCTCACGCTCACCATCCCCAGTGTGGCGGTGGCCATCAAGCCGTGGCTAGCCCCCCGGATCGAGATCTCGCGGATCTCCGGCGATAATGTGACCGACGCCAACACCGATACGGACTTCGGACTGAGCGGAGGAATCGACTTCAATCTGATCAACGGCCTGGGCTTCCGGGCCGCAGCCGACTATGTGAATGCGGACGGCGGCTCACCCACCGTCTTCAGCGTTGGAGCGGGGTACAGCTTCCGCATTCCAGGGCTCTGAGCCCGAGAGGCATCGCGCCGCGCCGCGGATCGATTATCATTGACGCCATGAATCGCCACAGTCTGGTCGTCTCCTGGCTTCGCCCGTGGCGCGCCATCGTCGCTCTCTTGCTCGGACTCACGGTGAGTGGGTGCGCCGTCAGACTCGATGCCGGGCAGCTGGGCGTACCCGTCACCATGGCTTCGCCTGCAGGCCAACCGGCCAGCGGCGAGGCCTTTCGTGTGACCTCGCGGGCCACATTCGGCTTCTTTGGATTGATCAGCCTGGGGCAGCCGTCGTTGGAAAAGGCGCTCGCCACTCAACTGTTGGATGGTCGTGAGGTTGCCGACCTCAAAGTCAAGGTGCGAAGCCGGTGGAGCGACGTCCTGTTCACCGCGCTCACCTTGGGTCTGATCGTCCCACGATCGGTCACCTATGAGGGGGTCGTCGTCCCGCGTTGATCGGGTGAGGTCGAGTGCATTCTCGATCCGCTGCCCGTTTGCCCCACCGCTCCCTCAATGAGATCCACCGTCCGGTCTGACGCTCCGAGCTCGCGATCGATTGACTCGCGGGCTCGGCGGCCTATCTCCCGTCGTGTCTCCGTTTCCGTAAGCCAGCGCGCCCAGATCTCGGCCAGCTGAGCGCTGGCCTGCTCGGGATCCTCGGCATTCACCGCGCTGGCCCCGCCGGCGTCGATCAGAAGATGCGCGTCCCGGCTCTCGCGCCATCTGGGCCCGAAGGCAACCGGCGCGCTCCACGCCGCGGGCTCCAATACCGAGTGGAGCCCGGCTCGGCCGAACCCGCCGCCCACGTAGGCCATGTCTCCGGCCCCGTACAACGCCGCCAAGAGCCCCACTTGGTCGACGACGATCAACTCTCCCGGCTCGTTGAGCCGGCTCAACCTGGCCGGCTGGGGC
>JABDII010000314.1 GCA_013003805.1 Gemmatimonadales bacterium | reverse complement strand
ATCCACGGCTGACTGCTATCAGCTAACGGCTATCAGTCTTTCGGAGTTTCACGATTGCAGAGACTGATAGCTGATAGCTGGCGGCCTCGGTGTGGTCATTCCCTGCATCCAGCTTTAGCTGCCAGCTCGCAGCACCGCAGCTCCCCTAACCTTCCCAGCCCTGAGATTCTCCAGCGCCTGGTTGGCGGCGGAGAGCGGGTACGCTTCGGTCTCCGTTCGAACCGGAACCTTGGGGGCGAGCGCCAGGAACTCTTCGCCATCCCGGCGGGTGAGGTTGGCCACCGATCGCACCACGCGCTCGCCCCAGAGGATCTCATATGGGAACGACGGGATATCGCTCATGTGGATGCCCGCGCACACCACCGTGCCACCCTTGACCACGGCACGGAGCGCCGCCGGCACGAGCGCGCCGACAGGGGCGAACAGGATTGCGGCGTCCAGCGGCTCGGGTGGTGATTCCCTAGATGTACCGGCCCATACAGCACCCAATTCCCGGGCGAAGTGCTGCGCTTCGGTATCACCTTCGCGGGTGAAGGCGAAGACCCGGCGATCCTGATACCGCGCCACTTGAGCCACGATGTGCGCCGCCGCACCGAAGCCGTAGAGTCCGAGCCGCTCGGCGTCGCCCGCCGCCACCAGCGACCGGTAGCCGATCAGGCCGGCGCAAAGCAGCGGCGCCGCCTCCACATCCGACGGTCCATCCGGAATCGGGAAGCAGAATCGCTCGTCCGCCGCGGTGAACTCGGCGTACCCGCCATTGATCTGGTAGCCGGTGAAGCGTGCCCGGTCGCACAGATTCTCCCGCCCGGTCGCACAGTAGCTGCACTTTCCGCAGGTCCAGCCCAGCCACGGTACACCCACCCGTTGCCCCGGCGCGAATCGCTCCACCCCGGCGCCAACCGCCTCGACCCGCCCGACGATCTCGTGGCCGAGGACGAGCGGAAGCTTCGGCTCGGCAAGATCGCCATCGACCACATGGAGATCCGTGCGGCAGACGCCGCAGGCATGGACCTGGAGGAGGACCTGCTGGGCACCCGGTTCGGGCCGGGGGACCTCGGCCTCACGCAACGGTCGGCCAGGGCCGTCCAACAACATCGCGCGCATGATGTGAAGATGAAGGGATCGCTTGATGTATGCGAGTAGGGACGATCTCGAATTGAGAGGAGTGTCGTCCCGAGCGGAGCGAGGGATCTTGTCAGTCGTTCCTCTGAGCAAACCAGTCGATTGTAAGGTCCCTCCAGCCAGGGTTGTTGGTCTCAATCAAGTCGACCTTCTTCCTCCGAGACCATCCTTTAAGCTGTTTCTCTCTTGCGATTGCTGAACGCACGTCCGACGTTTGCTCATAATGCACGAGCTTTGTCACCTTATAGTGTCTAGTGAACTGCGCACCCACTCCCAGCTGATGCTTCAGAACCCGCCGCTCGAGATCGTTGGTCACCCCAACGTAGAGCCTGCCTGAATGGCTGGCCAAGATATATACAGCAAAACGACCATGGGGCATTCACCTAGAATGGTCTTTGGGGCTCAACGGGAGTCAAACACCCCTCGAATCGAGAGGCGGAGGGTTTGGTATGAGGTCGACGAATCGACCCACCAGAAAAGGCGAACAAGATCCCTCGGGCGCGCTGCACCTCGGGATGACAGAGTGGCGGCGGGAAGGCGGGAAGACAGCAGGCAGTAGGATGGTAGGAAGTAGGACCGTAGGCCCAGAAGCCCGGTCCTCGGTGGCTCCCA
Organism: Gemmatimonadales bacterium; assembly: GCA_013003805.1. Lineage (GTDB taxonomy): Bacteria > Gemmatimonadota > Gemmatimonadetes > Gemmatimonadales > GWC2-71-9 > JABDII01. Next base: position 1,208 of record JABDII010000314.1, on the reverse strand, counting down.
GTTCAGTTCGTACGCTTTTACCTACCATCCTACAACCCCACCTCCTACTCCCTTACCTCCTTCGTACTCCCTACTCCTTACTCCTCACTACCTCCTGCTCCGTCACTCATGCGTCTCGTTCTGGTGCTTGTCGTGGTCCTTGTCGTGCTCGTGGTTCTCGTCGTGCTCATGATCCTTGGCATGGTCCCCGTCGTGCTTGGGGAACCCTTCGTTGTGCATGACTTCTTCGGCCTGCAGCACGTGCCGCTCACCATGATAGGCGATGAACGCGAGCCACTGCTCGCCATCCAGCATTCCGAAGGCCGGGTTCTGATAGACGTGGCCGTGGAGGTCGGCGTCACCCTTGACGAACTTGATCGTGCCTTTCCGCTGTTGCTTGAAGGCCTTCATGAAATCAGCCTGTGAGGACCACCGTCCGGTCGGTTTGGCCGCCGGGGGGGCCTGGAACTTGGCACTCCGATCCCGCATGATCGCGGCGATCTGCGTTGCGGGCATCTCGGCCTTTTCTGACATGGCCACCGTCGACTCGAGGAACGGACCGTCCAGAACCTCCATGAACGACTGTTCCGTCACCAAGATGTGCTCCGCCACTTCCCCAACCGACCAGCGGTCTGCCGCGGGCTTCCAATTCCATTGTTCGGCGGTGAGGTGCTCGCTCATGTGCATGAGCTTCTCGTGCGTCATCTTCAGGGACTCGAGCAGGGGCGCCCGCTCCGCGTCGGCGAGGGCTTGGGCCTGAAGCAGCGCCGGCACGAGGGCCAAGACAAGAGTCAGTACATAGCGTCTGATCATGTGGACTTCCTGTGAGAGGTGAGCACTACTGACAGCTACAAGATACCCATCGGTCAAATGGCGGCATAGTGTACCTACGACGCTCGAATCCCGGAGTTTCTTCTCCCGATACCAGTCCTGTGTCCCACCCGCCTCGAATGGGACGTCATTAGAATACTCGGCTCAGCACACCCGGAGAGATCACCCATTCGGCTCCTCATCGCAGGCACCTTGCTCCTGACTGGATTCGGAGCGACCACGCTCAGGGCTCAGGATTCCCTCCCCCCTCGTCCGACCGGCACCGTGGAGGTCCAGGTCACCCGGGCGTCCACCCGCCAGGCCATCGCCGAGGCGAGCGTGCGGCTCGAGGGGACCACGGTGTCCGCCCGCACCGACGCGAACGGGCGTGCCGTGTTGCGGCGAGTGCCGGTTGGTAT
>JABDII010000307.1 GCA_013003805.1 Gemmatimonadales bacterium | reverse complement strand
GAAAATACCTGTTTTTCAAGCTGCTGAGGGGTAGATGACCAAGGCTGATCTCGTCGAGAAGGTCACGGCCACGATTGCCCGAACGGCGGGCCCCATGATCTCGAAGAAGGACTGTGCCCGGGTGGTGGACGCCTTCCTGGACGCCGTCAAGGAAGCCCTGCGCACCCAGCAAAACATTGAGGTGCGAGGGTTTGGCACCTTCAAGATCAGGCGGCGCAAGACCAGGATGGCCCGCAACCCGCGAACGGGCGAACCGGTTCAGGTCGCGGCTCGTCCGGTGCCGGTGTTCAAGCCCAGCAAGGAGTTGCGCACCATGGTGGCCGAGTACGACCAGCAGGCCGGAATGCCTCCCGGTGGGGCAGGGCCAATGGGAGAGGCTTCGTAAAGGCGACACCAGGCCGTTCGCTATCTCGGGGGCCGCACAGGGGGTGCGGCCCCATTGCTTTCCAGCGTAAATTCTTCCCTTATCATGTCCTCGAGCTCCCACTCCACGCCTCCGGCATCGGCCGCCAGTATCACGGTTGAAGTTTTGGTGTTTGCCAAGCTCGCCGAGCTGCTCGGTCAGACCAGTTTGCGGGTGACCCTGCCCGCGCCGACTACCGTGGGCGATGTGCGTGACGCGGTCCTCGCGTCCGGCCCCGGCCTCGAGCGATTGACTCCCGCGCTGGCGTTCGCCGTCAATCGAGCGCACACAACAGCGGACGCACCGGTCGTCGACGGCGATGAGGTGGCCCTCTTGCCGCCGCTGGCGGGCGGGTAGCATGCCCTGTCTCACATCGTCTCCGCTCGACCTCGATAGGCTTGTGGCCCGGGTGGTGTCACCCGAGCGTGGTGGGGTGGCGACATTCACCGGTGTCGTCCGGAACCATCATGACGGGCGATCGGTCCTGAGACTCGAGTACTCGGCCTATGACGCCATGGCGGAGGCGGAGTGCGCTCGGATCGTGTCGGAGGCGGAACGGCAGTGGCCGGTTCGGGTGGCGCTCGAGCACCGCACCGGGCACCTCGAGGTCGGCGACGCTGCGGTCATGATCGCCGCCGCCGGGGCGCACCGCCAAGAGGCTTTTGACGCCTGCCGCTACGTCATCGAGGAGGTGAAACGCCGCGTGCCGATCTGGAAACGCGAGCACTTCGCGGATGGCACCATGTCGTGGGTCGATCCGACCGCCCGCCCGAAAGCGGCGGACGTGGCTCCGAGCGATGGGCCGGTGCCGTGACGTCCGTTGCGCATCCGCGTGATCGGTACGACCGGCCGGTGGGAAGCCTCCGCCTGTCGGTCACGGATCGCTGCAACATGCGGTGCCGTTACTGCATGCCTGAGGAGAGCTACGTCTGGCTTCCCCGGGCCTCGCTGCTTTCGTTCGAGGAACTCGAGCGTCTCGTCCGACTGTTCGCGATCTCGGGTGTCGAGAAGGTTCGTCTGACCGGGGGCGAGCCGCTGCTGCGGCACGATCTGCCCAACCTGGTCTCCCGTCTGCGGCGCGTTCCGGGTATTCGGGATCTGGCCCTGACGACCAACGGGATTCTGCTCGACCGGTGGGCAGAGCCCTTGAGGAATGCTGGGCTCGATCGTCTGACCATCAGCCTCGACACTCTCAGGCCGGAGCGGTTGCGGGAATTCGCCCGCACGGACCGTCATCCGGATGTCTTGCGTGGGATCGCGGCGGCGCGGCACGCGGGGTTCACTACCATCAAGGTGAACGCGGTCATCATACGCGACTACAATCTCGACGAACTGGGCGACTTGCTTGCCTTTGGCCGGTCGGAGGGGGTCGAGGTACGGTTCATCGAGTACATGGACGTGGGTGGGGCCACGCGTTGGTCGATGGATCAGGTTGTGTCCAAGCAGGAACTGCTGGAACTCATCGGCCGGACACACGGACCGACCACCCTGCTCGCCGGCGACCCACGGGCACCCGCGGAGCGGTTCACGCTCGTCGACGGTACGCGGTTCGGCATCGTCGCGTCCACCACCGCGCCGTTTTGCGGGCAGTGCGATCGCAGCCGTCTCACGGCCGACGGTACGTGGTTCCTTTGCCTCTACGCCGAAGCGGGTGTGGACCTGAGGGAGTCGCTCCGCCGTGGCGCGTCGGACGCGGAGATCTGCGACCAGATCCGCCAGACATGGGAAGGCCGGACGGACCGAGGGGCCGAGGCCCGGCTTGGTCAGAGCGAACGCGGGGCCCTGTATCCGGTCGAGGCGTTGCGCGCCGACCCGCGACGCGAGATGCATACCCGCGGAGGCTGACCGATGGCGTTGAATGTGGCGTTGATCGAACCGCAGATCCCACCAAACACTGGGAGCATTGCCCGGCTCACGGCGGCAACGGACAGTGCGCTCCACCTTATCGAACCGCTCGGCTTCTCGCTGGAAGACCGAGAGGTTCGCCGTGCCGGGTTGGACTACTGGGATGCCGTGGACATGTGGGTGCATCCGCACTGGCGCGCCTTCCGAGAAGCGATGGACCGGGAGCGGTGTCTGTACTTCTCGTCCAAGGCCGAGCAGCCCTTCTGGGAGGCGCCGTTTCAATCGAACAGTTGTCTCGTGTTCGGCAACGAGACCGACGGCATGCCCCAGCGGATCCTGGAGAAACATCCCGAGCGCTGTTACCGGATCCCGATGACCGATCAGGTGCGGAGCCTCAACCTGGCGACGGCCGTGGCGATCGTCCTGTATGAAGCGCTCCGGCAAACGGATGTCCTCGAGGCCCACCGGGACGTGGCTGAGCGCCGCTAGCTCCCCGGTCTCGTGGAGTATAAATTCCGGCACACCCGCGCCGATCCACCCCCCTTCAGAGTGAAAGCGGGCAACCATGTTCGATACGATAGCAGTCGTGGGCGCCGGCCACGTCGGTGCCACAACCGCACAGCGCTTGGCGGAGAGGAATCTCGCGCGCGCGGTCGTCATGATCGATGTGCTCGAGGGCATCCCGCAGGGGAAGGCACTCGACCAATGGCAAACTGGCCCGGTGGAGGGCTTCGACAGCCGCGTCATCGGGACCAACTCCTACGATGAGGCGGCGGGAGCCGATCTCTTCGTGGTGACGGCCGGCATTCCGCGGAAGCCGGGGATGAGCCGAGACGACTTGGTAAAAACCAACGCCGGGATCGTCGGGTCGGTGTCGGAAGAGATCAAACGGGTTGCTCCCAACGCGTTCGTCGTTGTCGTATCCAACCCACTCGACATCATGTGCGTGGTGGCCAAGGAGACAACGGGATTCCCGCGGGAACGCGTTATGGGAATGGCTGGCGTGCTCGACACCGCCCGGTATCGCACCTTTCTCGCCGAGGCCATCGGCGTCTCAGTCGAGGACATTCAGGCCATGGTCCTGGGTGGGCACGGCGACACCATGGTGCCGCTCATCTCCTACACTACCGTGTCCGGCATTCCCGTGACCCAGCTCATCGACCAGGAGACGCTCGACGCGATCGTCAAGCGGACCCGGGGAGGTGGCGGGGAGATCGTGAAGCACCTGAAGACCGGGTCGGCCTATTACGCGCCGAGCGCCGCGGCGGTGCAGATGGTCGAAGCCATCGTGTTGGACAAGAAGCGGCTTCTGCCGTGCGCCGCCTGGCTCGAGGGAGAATTCGGCATCAGCGGTGTCTACTGCGGAGTGCCATGCCTCCTGGGGCGTGGCGGCATCGAGCGCATCGTCGAAATCGAGCTGACCGACGATGAACGTGCCGCCCTTCATCGCTCGGCTGAGGCGGTGCGGTCTACCATGACGGTCGCGGTCTAAGGCTCGATCGATGAAATGGTTGCTGCGCTTCTACCGCTCTTCGGTCGGCAAGAAGATCCTGATGGCTGTCACCGGACTCGTCTGGGTCGTCTTCGTGATCGAACACATGGCCGGCAACCTTCTGGCCTTGAAGAGCCCTGAGGCGATCAACCGCTACGCTGCGTTCCTCAAGACGTCCGACGAGGTCCTCTGGACCTTCCGAATCGGGCTGTTCGTCGCACTGGTCGTGCATGTCGACAGCATGGTGAAGCTGACCGCCCTCAATTGGACCAGCCGGCCGGCGCGCTACGCCAAGGTGTCCTACCAGGCGGCCAGCCCCGCCGCGCGGACGATGCGGTGGGGAGGCGTGTTTCTCCTGCTCTGGTTGGTCTACCACATTCTGCATTTCACGACCGGGCACCTGCACCCGGACTTCAGCCATACAGATGTGTTCAATAATGTGTCGGTGGCTTTCCAGAGTGGTGGGAAGGTGGCGAGCTACGCGGCCGCAATGGTCGCGCTGGCGTTCCACCTCTACCACGGCGTGTGGAGCATGTTCCAGACGGCCGGGGCGAACCACCCCCATGTCGAGAAGCCCCGGCGCTGGCTGGCAACCGCGATCGCGATCCTCATACCGGTCGGTTTCCTGACGGTACCGTTCGCGATCTTCTTCGGAATCATCGGTTAGGTCGAGGAGCGGATTCACCGATGGAGCTCAACGCCAACATCCCCTCCGGGCCGATCGAAAAGGCATGGGAAACGCACCGCTTCGAGATGAAGTTGGTGAGCCCAGCCAACAAGCGTCGCTATACGATCATCGTCGTGGGATCCGGCCTGGCTGGAGCATCCGCCGCCGCCACGCTCGGCGAGCTGGGATACAATGTGCTCTGCTTCACCTACCACGATTCTCCCCGTCGAGCGCACAGTATCGCCGCCCAGGGTGGCATCAACGCGGCGAAGAACTATCAAAACGACGGCGACAGCGTGTATCGCCTGTTCTACGACACCGTGAAGGGTGGCGATTTCCGCTCCCGGGAAGCCAACGTGCATCGGTTGGCGGAGATCAGCCTGAACATCATCGACCAATGTGTCGCGCAAGGTGTTCCGTTTGCGCGTGAGTACGGCGGTTTGCTCGATAACCGATCGTTTGGCGGCGCTCAGGTGTCCCGGACCTTCTACGCGCGGGGACAAACCGGCCAGCAGCTGTTGCTCGGCGCCTATCAAGCGCTCGAGCGGCAAATCGCCGCCGGGTCCGTCCAGATGTTCACGCGCTCCGAGATGTTGGATGTGGTCGTCGTCGACGGCCAGGCACGGGGCATCGTCACCCGTGATCTCGTGACGGGAGAAGTGCATTCCTATGCCGCGGACGCGGTCGTCCTCGGGACCGGCGGGTACAGCAACGTCTTCTATCTGTCGACCAACGCGAAGGCCTGCAACGTCACCGCCATTTGGCGGGCCTATAAGCGCGGCGCGGCGATGGCGAACCCGTGCTTCACGCAGATTCACCCGACATGCATTCCCGTGGCAGGTGACTATCAGTCGAAACTGACCTTGATGAGTGAATCATTGCGCAACGACGGCCGGGTATGGGTGCCCAAGGCCAAGGACGAGACGCGGCGGGCCCGCGACATTCCCGAAGCTGAGCGCGACTACTTCCTCGAGCGCAAATACCCCAGTTTCGGGAACCTCGCCCCCCGCGATATCGCGAGCCGAAGTGCCAAGGAAGTCTGCGATGAGGGTCGCGGGGTCGGCGATACGGGGCAGGGCGTCTATCTCGACTTCGCCGACGCCATCGGGCGCCTCGGCGAAGACACGATTCGCGAGCGCTACGGGAACCTCTTCGAGATCTACGAGCGCATCACGGACGAGAATCCGTATCAGGTCCCGATGCGGATCTACCCGGCTCCTCACTACACCATGGGCGGCCTGTGGGTGGACTACAACCTGATGAGCACGATTCCGGGACTGCACGTGATCGGCGAGGCCAATTTCTCCGATCACGGGGCCAACCGTCTCGGCGCAAGCGCGCTCATGCAGGGACTGGCCGACGGCTATTTCGTTCTTCCCTATACCATCGGCCACTATTTGGCGACAGCGAAACCCGGTCCGGTCGATACGAGTCACGCGGCCTTCGGGGAAGTGGAGCAGGAGATCGCTCACCGAACCCGTCGGCTCCTCGAGATCCGGGGTAAGCGAACGGTGGACTCCATCCACCAGGAGCTCGGGCGCATCATGTGGAACCACTGCGGCATGTCACGGACAGCCGCGGGGCTCTCGCAGGCGCTGGAGCGCATTCCGGCGCTCCGGGACGAGTTCTGGCAGAACGTGACGGTGCCCGGTGGGAACGAGCAGCTCAATCAGTCATTGGAGAAGGCCGGTCGGTTGGCCGATTTTCTCGAATTCGCCGAGCTCATGTGCCGGGACGCGCTCGACCGGAGCGAGTCCTGCGGAGGACACTTTCGCGAAGAGCATCAAACATCGGACGGCGAAGCGCTGCGGGACGACGAGCACTACGCCCACGTATCGGTATGGGAATATCGGGGGCCCGAGGCCGCTCCCGTGCTGCACAGTGAACCGCTCACGTTCGACCATGTCGCCCTCGCGCAGCGGAGCTACAAGTAATCATGAATCTCACGCTTCATGTGTGGCGCCAAGCCGGTCCGAGTGAGGCTGGCCGTCTCGTCACCTACGATGCCCCCGACGTGAGCCCCGAGATGTCGTTTCTGGAAATGCTCGACGTGGTGAATGAGCGTCTGATCGAGCGGGGACAGGAACCGATCGCGTTCGACCACGATTGCCGCGAAGGAATCTGCGGATCCTGCAGCCTGGTGATCAACGGTGTTCCGCACGGTCCGAGGCGCGGCACCGCTACCTGTCAACTCCACATGCGCACCTTCTCGGACGGCGACCACATCTGGATCGAACCGTTCCGCGCCAGAGCCTTCCCCATCGTCCGGGACTTGATTGTCGATCGCTCCGCCTTCGACCGCATCATCCAAACCGGTGGCTTCATCGGGGTCTCGACGGGCAGCGCACCAGACGCGAACGCGATTCCCATTCCCAAGGCGGTAGCCGACCGCTCCATGGATGCGGCCGCGTGTATCGGGTGCGGCGCGTGTGTCGCGGCCTGTCCCAACGCGTCCGCCATGCTGTTCACCGCCGCGAAAATCAGCCATCTCGGGCTCCTCCCACAGGGTCGGCCCGAGCGAACCAAGCGGGCCCTCGCCATGGTGCAACGGATGGACCTCGAACACTTCGGTGGCTGTACCAATTACGGCGAATGTCACACGGCCTGTCCGAAGGAGATTCCCCTCGAGACGATCGCGCTGCTCAACCGCGACTACTTGAAGGCGTCTCTGGTCTCACGGGACTAGGACCCACTGCACGCCCGAGATGTGCAGGCCATCCCGTCGCTCAACGTCATAAGACCAACCGACAAGGATATCCGCATTCGACTACTGGCCCTCGCGGCTGCCGCGCTCGCGCTCGCGGTGGTGCCACTCGCATCTCAGACACCCGCCTCTGCCCCTCACTGGGCAGCCGTTCGGCTCGATGGCACGCTTGCCTACACGCGGGTGACCCCGGTGCCCGGCGGCGGCTCGTTGGACGAGGCCCGTCTGGTCCGGCCGATGGCGATGATCGATGTGGGCATGTTGAGCGGCCGCCTCAGGCTCCAAGGCGCGCTCAACTTCGAAGGTGTGACGATCGAAGATGGCGAGTTGGCACTCGGGGCGTGGGGTGAAGGGTTTGTTGACCGCCGCCATCCGCATACCTACGTGCACGAGATCATGGTCTCCGCCGTCGATCTGCTTGGCATGAGCCATCGAGGCGCCGACTTCTCACTCTCCATCGGCAAGGGCTTTGCTGCCTTTGGCACGGACGATCCGATGAGCCGGCCGGCGCTCCGCTTTCCGGTGAACCATCACTGGAGCCAAGTGCTGGAGCGCGCCGTCGCTATTGCCGGGCTTCGCGTCGGACCGGTTGCGGTCGAGGGCAGCCTGTTCAACGGCGACGAGCCGGAAGAGCCGGGGCAGTGGCCCAGGATTGGTGATCGCTTCGGCGATTCGCGCGCAGTCAGGGTGACGCTGTTCCCCGGTGCGGGCATCGAGGTCCAAGGCTCCCACGCCGTGGTCGCTTCGCCGGAACACCGATCGGGCGCCGGGCCGGACCAATTCAAATGGAGCGCCTCGGCCCGGTGGGCCCGCTCCATCGCGGGGCACCCGGCATATGCCTTGGTGGAATGGGCCAAGACCTCGGAAGTGGACGGGTTCTTCGTGTTCCACTCGTTCCTTGCTGAAGGCCAGTACCGGCTCGGCCGCCACCGGATGTACTACCAGTTCGAGCGAACGGAGCGCCCTGAGGAGGAACGCCTCCTCGATCTGTTCCGTTCACCTCGTCCCCATAGTGACGACAACATCATCGGGATCACCCGATGGACGATTCACACCGCTGGCTACGGCCTCGATCTGTCGCAATGGGCCAATCTCGGACTGGAGCCTTTCGTTGAAGTCTCACTGGGGCGGGTGAGCCAAGTCGGGGCAGGGATATTCGATCCCGAAGGATTCTATGGCCGCCGGTCACTTGCCTCGGTGAGCCTGGGTGCTCGAATCGCCTGGTCACCCGCCGGCCGCCGGCCGCATCGCATGGGCCGCTACGGCGTCGTGGCGCCTGACCGGCATCGGTCGACTCAGAGCGCCAACCATTAGAGGAGCGATCATGCGTCATCC
>JABDII010000299.1 GCA_013003805.1 Gemmatimonadales bacterium | reverse complement strand
CCTCATCGGGGCCCGGAGCCGGTGGTTTCCCTTTGTCCACGATCGCTTACCCCCTCCTAGGGGTAAGCTAAGATTCGCGACGTGTGGAGACTACGCCCCCTCCGCGCCCCCTAGCCGTGACCCCCCTTGTACCGCACGTCGGGCTGGCGGTTGGCGCGCGCCTCGTCCAGCCGCCGCACCGGCGTGGTGTAGGGCGCGTTCTTGACGAACTCGGGGTCGTTCTTCGCCTCGACCGCGATCTGCAGCATCGCGTCGCAGAAGCGATCGAGCTCCTCAACCGTCTCGGTTTCGGTCGGCTCTGCCATGATCGCTTCGGCAACGATCAGGGGGAAGTAAACGGTGGGCGCGTGTACGCCGAAGTCGAGGAGCCGCTTGGCAACGTCGAGGGTACGAATTCCGTGCTCCTTGAGGAACGCGCCCGAGAACACGGACTCATGCATTCCGCGTCCGTAAGGGAGTTGGTAGGTACCCTCGAGGCGCGCCGACATGTACGCGTTGTTGAGCAGAGCGGTGCGCGCCGTATCAAGAACGCCGTCCGGCCCGAGCATTCGAATGTAGGTGTAAGCACGTACCAGGACGCCGAAGTTGCCCCAAAAACCGTGGACCTTCCCAATGCTGTCGGGACGCTCCCAGTCGAGCGAATAGCCACCGACCTCGTCGCGCTGCAGGATCGGTATCGGCAAGTACGGCGCCAGATGCGACTTGACGGCCACCGGGCCGGCGCCCGGACCGCCACCCCCATGGGGAGACGAAAACGTCTTGTGCAGGTTGATGTGCACGATATCGTAACCCAGATCGCCCGGCCGCGTGATCCCCATCAGAGCGTTCAGGTTGGCGCCGTCCATATACAGCAAGCCGCCGGCTTCGTGTACCAGCCCGGCGATCGTCTCGATCTCTGACTCGAACTTGCCCAGGGTGTTGGGATTCGTCAGCATTACGCCCGCGACCTCATCATCCAGGGCGGCTTCCAGCGCCGTCGGGTCCATGCGGCCCTCCGCGTTCGACTCGAGCATGACCGCCTCATAGCCAGCCATCACCACGGTCGCCGGGTTCGTGCCGTGAGCGCTGTCCGGTATGATGATCTTCTTGCGCGGGTTCCCCTGTGCCGTGTGGTACGCCCGGATCAGCAGTGCACCGACGAACTCGCCTTGTGCGCCCGCAGCGGGCTGCAGCGTGATCGCGTCCATCCCGGCGATCTCTCTGAGCATCTCGCCCAGTTCCCACATCAGCCGGAACGCACCCTGAACTCCGGAGGTCGGCTGGAAAGGATGCAGGTCACCGAGGCCGGGAAGACGCGCCGTCAACTCGTTCACCTTCGGGTTGTACTTCATTGTACACGACCCGAGCGGATAGAACGCCTTGTCGACGTGATGGTTCTTGAGCGAGATGGCGGTGAAGTGCCGAACGACCTCGTGCTCGGGGACTTCGGGCAGCGCCGGCTGCGCTTTCCGCAGTGCCGACTTGGGGAGCAGCTCATCTAAAGGTCGGGCAGGCACATCGGTCTTCGGGATCTTGGTGCCACGACGGCCCTCTCGCGAATGTTCGAAGATCACCGGGGTGGGCCGCTGTAGTGGGTTCTGTTCCATCGTCCTTCCTTATCTTAGAAAACGACCGGCAGTCAGCTGGATCGGTGTCGTCGTGGCCGATCGTTCAACAATCAGCGCTAAAACTCGTGACTCTGCCCCGGCTCGAGTATCACCACCTCCGCCTGTGGCCCGACGCGCGCGGCAAACCCGTTCGGGTCCTGCTCGATGACTTCGAACGTGTTGTAATGCATGGGGATGACGGTCTTCGGCTTGATCATCGCTACCGCCTTCGCGGCGTCCTCGGGTCCCATAGTGAAGTTGTCTCCGATGGGCAGGCACGCCACGTCGACCTGGCCCTCCAGCAACTCCATGTCCTTGATCAGCGCCGTGTCGCCGGCGTGGTAGACGGTCTTGCCGTCGATGGAGATGAGGAAGCCGCCGGGCACCGTCGTGTACATTCCCGATTCGTCGCCCTCCACCGCGCCGCCGTGGAGAGCCGGAGTCATCTTGATGTAACCGACGGGGAAGTGATAGCCGCCGCCGATATGCAGCGGATGGGCCTTCTCGATTCCCTTGACCTGCTGCGCGAACGCGACGATCTCGTAGGTCGAGACCACCATTGCGCCGGTGCGACTCGCTATCTCGAAGCCGTCGCC
>JABDII010000288.1 GCA_013003805.1 Gemmatimonadales bacterium | reverse complement strand
GTGTCGCCGTGGCCATTCATTCGCGGAGTGATGCTCGTCGAGCGTCGTTCGCCGAGTGGATGCGCTCGCGAAGGGTGGCTCAGGCCGATCTGCAGGAGGCTGCGGTGCTCATCAACGCGACTCCGCTCGGTTGGAACCCCGACGACCCGCTTCCGTTCGGCGGTGAGACGCCCGAAGGTACTCGCGCCGCGGTCGACTTGGTGTATCGCTCCGGGCAGACTCGGTGGATTCAGGGAATGCTGGACCGGGGTTTCCCGGCCACGGACGGTCGCGAGATGCTGCTCGGGCAGGGGGTGGCGGCGTTTGCGCGATGGTTTCCGGAGGCGGAGGCCCCCATGGAGGTCATGCGTGCGGCAGTTGAGCAAGCGCTTCGCTCTCCTTCGTGACCTTGGCGGACGCCTCGAGCGGTTTCTCCTTCCGGCGGCATGTCTGCTGTGTGGCGAGGGGATCGGCGCCTCGGTCGAGGGCCGTCCCATTATCTGCGGTCTATGCCGAAATCGCTGGACCCCCTTGCCCCACCCATTGTGTTCGCGGTGCGGCCAACCCGTTGGATACGACATTCCGTGTCGGATATGCACCGATTGGCCGGTGGCGCTTGGGCGGGTTCGGAGCGCCGTGTGGCTCGATGGCGGAGCGCGACAGGCAACGCATTTCCTCAAGTATGAAGGGTGGTGGGGAGTGGCCCGGCCGATGGCGGTGGCCATGCGTGGCCTCACGCCATTGACCGAGGGGGTATTCTTGGTACCGATCCCGTTGGGTCGTCGTCGCCAGCGCTCGCGCGGGTACAATCAGAGCGAGCATCTCGCGCGGGCACTCGGAGAGGTATGGGGCCTTCCGATACGGCCCACGATGCTGCGCCGGATTCGTGAGACCCCGACTCAGACCGCACTGACTCCGGAGGCAAGGCGGGCCAACGTAGCGGAAGCGTTTGCGGGCGCCGGCGCCAACGGTGACGCATGCGTGCTGGTCGACGATGTCTTCACCACCGGGGCCACGTTGGCCGCGGCCGCAGCCGCGCTCAGTGCGGCGGGAGCAAGCCGGATTGATGCAGTGACGTTCGCGCGCGCACCACACCCTGTGGCCTAATCGGAACCCAGGGTGTACGGACAAGAGCTCTACACGAGGGAGAATCGATGACCATCAAAGTCGGAATCAACGGCTTCGGCCGTATCGGCCGGAACGTCCTCCGTGCGGCCAAGAAGCTCAAGAACACGGACCTCGAGTTCGTGGCCGCCAACGACCTTACCGATGCCGCCACCTTGGCTCATCTCCTGACTTACGACTCGATTCACGGTCGTTTCGATGGGTCGGTCGAGGCGTCGGGTGACACGATCGTGGTCGATGGGAAAGCAATCAAGGTGCTATCCGAGCGCGACCCACAAGGCCTGCCGTGGAAGGATCTCGGGGTCGATGTGGTGCTTGAATCGACCGGTATCTTCCGCGATCGGGATGGGGCGGGGAAGCACCTCGCGGCCGGGGCGAAGAAAGTCGTGATCTCTGCGCCGGCGAAGGGCGAAGACATCACTATCGTGGTCGGGGTGAACCATGAAGCCTATGACCCGAACGCGCATCACATCATCTCCAATGCGAGCTGCACCACGAATTGCTTGGTCCCGGTGGTCCACGTCCTGCGATCGGAGTTCGGCTTCGCCCACGGCTTCATGACCACCATCCACTCCTATACCAACGACCAACGGATCCTGGATCTGCCGCACAAGGACCTCCGCCGAGCGCGTGCGGCGGGGCTCTCGATCATTCCCACTTCGACCGGTGCCGCCCGAGCGACGGCACTCGTCATCCCCGAACTGAAGGGCAAGCTCGATGGCGTGGCACTCCGGGTGCCGACGGCCGACGTGTCGGTCGTCGAGTTAATATGCCAGACCGAGCGCCCGACCACGAAGGACGAAGTCAATGCGGCCTTCCGGGCGGCGGCGGCTGGCGCGCTGAACGGCGTCTTGGCCGTGAGCGACGAGCCGCTGGTGTCGGCCGACTACATCGGCAACCTCTTCTCCAGTACGGTGGACGCCGAATTGACCAACGTGATGGGCGGCACGATGGTCCACGTCTCGTCGTGGTACGACAATGAGATGGGATACTCCGCACGATGTGTCGACCTCCTTCGACAGATTGGGAAGCAACTTTGAAGCGAAGCCTCTCAGCGCTCGATCATGCGACGCTCGATGGGACGCGAGCGCTCGTGCGGGTCGATTTCAAC
>JABDII010000268.1 GCA_013003805.1 Gemmatimonadales bacterium | reverse complement strand
GTCGTGTCCGTGAGCGGCAAGCGCCGGGGCAAGGGATCGAGTCGGGAAGCGTCCCCGTACGCGGAAATGTGCGCTGGGGTCCGGCTCGTGATCGCCGAAAACATCGAGCGCATCTATCGAGAGAACTGCCAGAACCTCGGTGTCCTGACCACCACCGATTTCTCCGTGATCGACCGGATTCGCCGAGGAGAGGCCATCCCGCTGAGCGTGTTTACCGAGGGTGAAGGTGAAATCACCCGTGGCATCATCGAGCACGGGGGTCTCTTTCAATACAACGTGGCACGCGTGCAGGGCACTGTGTCCGTTCCAACCATTACCACTCCACTTCGGCCGATGACCCTGGCTGAGAAGATTCTCGCCCGGCACTGGGTCACGGATCTCGAGGCCAACCGGATCGGGCTACCGGCCGTCCAACCAGGCGATGAGGGGTTTGTACGCACCGACATCCGCTTCAGTCATGAGTACGTGACACCGATGGCCGCCATTTTCTGGCGAAGTTCGGTGGGGCCTGACGAAAAGGTGATCGATCCGGAGTCGATCTTCTTCTTCCGTGACCATCTGACCTTCCTCGAACTGGCCATGACCGACGAGCGAAAAGCCGAGGGGCTGCTCGATCTGGCGCTGGAACTGAAGAGCCAGCAAGAGGACTTCGCGGCTGCGCAGGGCATCAAGCTCTACGGCGAGTTGCCACGGCTCGGACGCAACATGGCCGTCCGGGGATCGGAAGCTATCTGCCATTCCAAGATGCTCGAGCAGCATGCGCTTCCGGGTCACGTGATTATCGGCAGCGACAGCCACACACCCCACAGTGGGGCCATAGGATGTGTGGCGTTCGGGGTGGGCACAACCGCCATTTTCAATTCCTGGCTCACCAAGGATGTGCGGATCAAGGTCCCACCGTCGGTCTTGGTCCGGGTCAACGGTGAAAAGCCCGGAAACGTAACCGCGAAGGATTTCATGCTGCAGATCTTGCGGCAGCCATACGTCAAGAACGGTTACGCGATCGGCAAGATCGTCGAATACGCTGGGTCCGCAGTCGAGGCCCTGTCCATCGACGAGCGCGCCACCATGACGAACATGGCGGCCGAGGTCGGCGCGTTCACCGGTATCGTCGGGCCGGACGAGACTACCGTCGAGTACCTGGTACACGAGCGAGGCATGAATCGGGCAGAAGTCGAGCCTCTCCTCGAAGGGCTCGCGTCCGATCCCGACGCCCAGTACGAAGAGGTCATCGAGATCGACGCAGCCCGCCTGCGGCCGATGATCGCCTTGCCGGGCGACCCTGGGAACGGGCTGTTCATCGAGGAGTTGGGCGAGCGCATCACGGTCGATATCGCCTACGCGGGAAGCTGCACGGCTGGAAAGAAGGAAGACATGGACATGTACGCCCGCGTTCTCCGAGAAGCTGCCGATCTCGGCCAGCGAATACACTCCGAGGTGCGGTTCTACATCCAGTTTGGAAGTCAGGACGTCAAGCGGTATGCGGAACAGCGGGGCTACATCTCGACCTTCGAGGCGGTTGGTGCCGAGATCATCGAGCCGTCGTGCGGAGCGTGCATCAATGCCGGCCCGGGTGTGTCATACGACACTGAGACCGTGACCATTAGCGCCATCAACCGGAACTTCCCCGGCCGCTCGGGACCGGGCCAACTGTACCTCGCGAGCCCCTATACCACGGCCGCGAGTGCTCTAGCCGGATATATCACGGAGTGGACGCCGAAAGTGACCGCTGGCGTCTAGCAGGGACCGGCTACTCGAGCCCCATGCCTGCCTTGACCGTCGTGGAATCCGCCAAGGGTTCCTTCACCATCTGCGGTATGCGTTTCGGCAGGAAATAGTCCCGATAGTACACCGCCCGTGGGTTCCACAGAATCCAGGATGTGAGGCCGAGCTCTTCCGCGGCCCGAATCTGTTCCCGAATGTGAAACGGTGTGTAGCGCGGCTTGCCTAGCGTGAAGGCCTGGAGGTACGGTCGAACCTCTGCGGCGCCCTCTATGTCTTTGGTCCGCTCGACCGCGTCCGTAAGGGCAAACCGCACGACCCGATACGGCTCGCTATTCGGCCGTTTGATGCCGTAGAACGTGTTGTAGTAATGGCTGGGATAGACCATCGGGAGCACCACGTCGGCGCTGCTTACTAGATCCTCCCAAACCTGTCCCACGCCCACGTCCGCCGTCGCGCTGGCGGTCATGCCAAATACGGCGATGGTAAACGGCGCTCCCGCTCGCTTCATGTGTTGCTTGAGGATCTGAAGGTTCCGCACCACGCCGTCTTGCGTAGTCTCATCGGGACGGCGGGCCGGAAAGACGGCCGATGCAAGCCGCGACTTCGGTTCGTCCGGGAATCGGACGTAGTCGAACTGCACTTCGCTGAAGCCCAGGCGAATGGCCTCCTCGGCCAATTGCCCGGCGTAGACCCAGACCGAATCATTGAAGGCGTCGACCCACGCGAAATCGAGCCGGTCCCGCCACAAGCCCCCATCGCGGTGTGAAACCGCCCACGCCCGCCTCTTTGCAGCGAGGAGCGGGTCCTTGGCGACGACAATTCGTGCGATCGGGTAGATCCCTTTCTGATGGAGAAGGCGTAGACGCTCCTGCGTGTCACGGGCTCGGCGACGCTGATTGGCTCCGATGTCAACGGCGGTCGGTACCCGGGAGGTGTAGGTCAGGTACCCGGTGTCGTCTTTGATGTCGATGACAAACGCGTTGATTTCCGTGGCCTCGGCCAACCGGATCAACTCGAAGAAGCGCTTATCGCCGAACGCCCAGGCATTGACGTAGATGCCCTTGACGACTTCCGGCGGGCTGCCCAGTGGTGGGGCGGGCCAGTCGATGAAAGCGTCGCTCTGGCGGCTTGCATCAGACGCTCGCACGCCGAGCGCAGGCAGCTCATCTCCCCACGAGCCGGAAGCCTGCGACCGGACGCTGGGAACCAGGACCAATGCTGCCAGCAAGAGCATCGGGAGTGAAGCTGCGACGGGCCGAAAGGAAGACATGATAAGTCGCGTGTGCTGCAAGGGTTATGCCTCGCGAATGGGCTGAAGACGTGGGCCGGCACCGGCATCCTCCCCCTCAGGTTGCCCCACACTCGGGCGGAGTGCAACTGCCGGTATTCATGGCCGGTCCGAGTGGGCACAGAGGCACGCGCCATCACGAACGACGCGCTGGGGCCGATGTAGCGCTTCAGGTGCCACAAAAGGGGCGAGCGGTTACTCGCTGGTCATAATGAAAAGCGGCTTCGAGTCGAACCGCCGGTACGTAGGCCGGAGGCGATCTGTATTGTAGTATTTCTCTACGTTGACGACCTTCTTTTCGCTCGTGACGACCTCGATCGGCACGTTTCCGTAACGCCCCTCCCGCACGCACACCAGCCGGCCGCTCTTCCCGGAGAGAGTCAGGTCCATGGCCAGGTTTCCGAACGCCATTGGGACCATCGAGTCCAGGGCGTCAGGGTCCCCGCATCGAACGAGGTAACCGAGGCGCTGATTGATGACGTTGATTCTTCGTCCGTGGTTGAACGTGGGAGAGATCTCCTTGAGCTTCTGCGAGATGCGATCGCCGATCCCCCCCAGCTTCTTGTGCCCGTACATATCGATCTCTTCGCCTGCGTAGACGGTCTCGACGCCCTCAAACCGTGCTCCTTCGGAGACCAGCGCCACGCTGTATCGGCTCGGATTTGAGAATCGGTCCTCGGCCAGTAACTCGCAGAGCCGCTCGATACTAAACGTGTACTCGGGGATCACACATCGATTCGCGGCCCCTGCCATCGTCGGCAATAGGGAGGTGAAACCGGCATAGCGGCCAAAGACCTCAATAATGAGAAATCGCTCGTGTGACCCCGCGCTCGTGCGCAGGGCGTGTGTCATCTCAATCGTGCGTGTAACGCACGTGCTGAATCCGATGCAGTAATCGGTGCCGGGCACATCGTTGTCCATTGTCTTCGGGATCGCGATGACCGGGACACCGAGCTGGTGCAGGTGGGCGCCAAATGACAACGTATCGTCGCCCCCGATCGGTATGAGGGTATCGACGCCAAGGTAACTGAGATTCGAGAGCACTTCCTCGGTCAAGTCGTTGATCTCCCCGTCGTACTTGTTGGAGAGATGTTTCGGCAGGTTGTCTCGTGGCACGTGGCTCGGCCGCGTGCGCGACGTGTGGAGAAAGGTCCCGCCCGTACGGCCGACCTTGTTTACGGCCTCGATGCTCAGCTCGATCACGTGCTCACGCTGGGATTCAGGATTCTCCGGGTCGAGCTCGATCAAGCCCGCCCAACCGCGACGAATCCCCAGGACGCGATAGCCTTCCCGAATCGACCGGATGGTGAGGGCCCGGATAGCCGGGTTCAGTCCCGGAACGTCGCCTCCTCCGGTCAGGATGGCGATTGTTCCCTTCCGAGTTGCGATGTGTGCCACGTGTGCCCCCGGCGAAGCGCCAAGGCAGGATGACGGATCCGATCCACTGAGCAGTGCGTGCAATGGGAAAGATACTCGGATCGGAGCTTCTCTTGCTCTCACCGGGGTCTCCCTTGGCAGGTCACGAGGAGCGGGCTACGATTCGATCCGAGCAAGGACCATGAACCATGGAGAAACCATCGGGATGCTGATCACTATCGAATACTGCGTCGTCTGAAACTACGAGCCACGAGCCGCCGGTCTGGCGGCTGAGCTGAACCAGGAATTTCCCGAGGCAGAAACCCAGCTGATCGAATCTTCGGGTGGACGATTTGAAGTCGAAGTAGACGGTGAGCTCGTCTTCTCCAAACAGAAGCTGGGCCGACACGCCGATCCGGGGGAGGTGGTTTCCATCATCAAGCGGGGTCGAGGCTAGTGCGCTTAGCAGTCAACACCGGGGGTGGCGACGCCCCCGGGCTGAATGCAGTCATACGTGCGGTCGTGCTTACCGCTCTTTCCCGAGGATGGGAGACCTTCGGGATCCGCCGCGGATACCGCGGCCTCCTCACCGGCGAGGGCGTTGTCCCTCTGGGTCGCGAGGATGTACGTGGCATCACCCACTTGGGGGGGACCATTCTCGGAACCACCAATCGCGGCAATCCGTTCCGATGGGTTTCCGAAGGCGCCGATGGGGCCGAGATCGAGGAGGATCGCTCCGACGAGCTCATAGCGGCCTTTCGTGAACGAGGCTTGGACGCGCTGATTGCTATTGGCGGCGAGGGCAGCCTCCACATCGCACATCGCCTCTGGAAGAAGGGCCTGCCCATCGTCGGGGTGCCCAAAACGATCGACAACGACGTATCAGGAACTGAGCAGACGTTCGGGTTCGATAGCGCAGTGAGTACAGCGACGGAGGCTATCGACAAGCTCCACTCCACCGCCGAGAGCCACGACCGGGTCATGGTGATTGAATTGATGGGGCGGAATACTGGATGGATAGCGCTCCATAGCGGAATATCCGCCACCGCGGACGTCATTCTGATTCCGGAACTTCCGTTCGACATCGAAAAGGTGTGTGACAAGGTTCGTCTGCGAGAATCACGCGGGCGGCGCTTCAGTCTCGTCGTCGTGGCAGAGGGTGCTGTGCCGAAGGGCGGCACCCAGGTCGTGCGGGAGGATCGAAAGGCAGGAAGTGCGGAGCGCCTCGGGGGGATCGGCAATCAAGTGGCCCAGGCGATCGCCGAGCGTACCGGGAAAGAGACCCGCTGCCTCGTGCTGGGGCACCTGCAGCGTGGTGGCACGCCAACGACGTTCGACCGCCTCCTGGCACTTCGCCTCGGTGCCGCCGCCGTTCGGGCGGTCGCCCACAGAGACTTCGGATGCATGGTGGGGCTCTCCGCGCAATCCATCGTCCGCTTGCCACTCGATGACGTGGTGAGCCGGATCAAGCGCGTACCGCTCGAGAGCGACACGGTATGCACCGCCCGAGAACTCGAGATCAGTCTCGGAGACTAGACCCCGAACCTCTGCGTTCCATCCCCGTCACGAGCGAGGGGCCGGTAGGTGTCTGCCCCGATCTGAAGCGGGAGATCCGCCCCCAGGCCGAGAAACGCGGCGATGAGGCGATACCCATGCTCGGTCAGCACCGACTCCGGATGAAATTGGAGCCCCACGATCGGGTGGGAGCAATGGCGCACCGCCATGATTTCGCCGTCCTCCGCAGTGGCGATCACCTCGAGCTCTCTCGGCACGCTGGATGGATCAATAACGAGAGAGTGATACCGGGTCGCGAAAAATGGACTCGGAACCTCCGCAAAGATGCCGGTGCCCGCATGCGTGATTCGAGACGTCTTGCCATGCATAGGCCGCTTCGCCCGTACAATGTCTGCGCCGTAAGCAGCACCGATGCATTGGTGGCCTAGACAGACCCCAAGAAGGGGTATGTCTGCCCCCAGTTGGCGAACCACCTCGGTGGAGATTCCGGCCTCATCGGGGGTACAAGGTCCGGGAGAAATAATGATATGTGTCGGGGCAAGTGCGCTGATGTCGGCACAGGAGACGGTATCATGCCGGCGCACGAGAGGCGTTTCGCCCAATTCGCGCACGTACCGAGCGAGGTTGTAGACAAAGGAATCGTAGTTGTCGATGAGCAGAATCATCGCGCCAACTCGATGGGCACGGGTGCGCCCCGGCAGGCGTCGATCAACCCACGTGCCTTGTCGAGCGTCTCCCGGTACTCCGCGTCGGGTTCTGAGTCCGCGACGATGCCACCACCAGCCTGGAAATAGAAGGTATCCCCAACACGGACGCCGGTCCGGATGGCGATGTTCAGATCCATCTCGCCGGTGAAACTGAGGTAGCCGATGGAGCCACAGTACACCCCCCGGGCCGTCGGTTCGAGCTCGGCGATGATCTCCATGGCCCGCACCTTGGGCGCACCCGTGATAGATCCGCCGGGGAAGGTTGCGCGGACCAAGTGAAGCGCGGTGAATTGCGGGTCGAGTTCACCGACAATCGTCGAAACCAGGTGGTGAACCGTCGGATGGCTTTCCAGCTCGAGGAGTGCCGTAGCCCGCACCGTACCGGGTCGGCAGACGCGGGAGAGGTCGTTCCGCAAGAGATCCGCGATCATGACGTTCTCGGCACGGTCCTTCTCACTCGCCAGCAGCGCGGAGGAGAGCGCCTCATCTTCTTCCGCGGTCTGTCCGCGGGGTCGGGTTCCCTTGATCGGACAGGCCTCGACCCGACCCGCATAATCCAGGCTGAGGAAACGCTCGGGTGAGGCGGACAGCACCGCACACTCTCCGGTTACGAAATAGGCGGAAAAAGCAGCGGGGTTCCGCTGTCGCAACCGGCGGTAGGCAGCGAAGGGTGATCGGTCTTGGGGGATCTCGAAGCGCTGGGAGAGGTTGGCCTGGAAAATATCGCCGGCGAGAATATACTCCCGCACTCGGCCAACTGCCTCGCAATAGCCCTCCCGGCTGAAACTCGACCGCAACCCCAGAGCGCCGCCGCCGGAAACGTCGGGAACCGGAAAGCTCTCGACTGAGGAACGCCGGCGTCGGTGAGGAGCTTCACCCGGGCTCCTCGTGGGACCCGAAAGCCGTGCCTCGACCATCCGTAGCCGATCGCGGGCAGCGGCCTCACGGCGCGGTCCCGTTTCGGGGATTCCGGTTGAGATAATCCACGTCTGGTTGGTGACGTGATCCCAAGCCAGGACCCAGTCGTAAATCCCGATGACCATGTCCGGCAGGGCGAGGGTGTCGCAAGGCGGCGGGGGTAGCCGCTCGAGCCGGCCTCCGTACTCGTACCCGAGGTAGCCGGCAGCACCTCCCTGGAACGGCGGCAGGCCTGCCACTTTTTCCGCAGCGAGTCCGTTGAGCACGAGCTCGACGGTGCGAAGCGCCCCGCCCGGCGCGGCCCGCCACACCCTCGATCCGCGCTTCCAAACCGAGGTAACCGGCCCCTTGCTGCGGACCACCATGTGGGGATCCGCCGCGAGGAAGGAGAACCGCCCCCGGTCATGACCCGCGCTCGCACTGTCCAGAAAGAGGAGGAAAGGTAGATCGAGAAACCGGCTACACGCCTCCTCGGGGGAAGGCGGCGGTGCCACGCCCTCGACCAGCGGTCGCAGGGCGCGGCTCATCGGGGGGATCGAGAGGCAATCGGGAGGACGTCGCGCCCTCGCCTAGGCGAGGGTTTCACGATACGTGGCGGATTGGCCGAAGCTCTCTTCCACCTCGATTTCCAAGACGGTGAGGTTGGTATACCCGTCCTCCACCAGGCGTTGTCGGATCTCCCCCGCGAAATAGGCCGCGAGCTCCTCCGCGGTCGTATTCGCGATCGGGAGCGTCGCACAGTCGCTTGTGGGAAAGAGATAGGTGAACTTCCCCAGGTAATCCACGGCCATGCGATCGCCCTCGTTCCGCAGATCCACCTTGGGGTTTTCGGTCGGGAGCAGGACCTTGTGATCGAGGTCCGCCACCAGCCGGCGAAGTGCCGTCTTGAGCACACCGAAATCGACCACGAACTGGCACTCGGGATCGAGAGCGCCTTCAACGGTAGCCGCGACTCGGTAGTTGTGGCCGTGCAGAGCCTCGCACTTGTGCCCCTCGAACGTGATGAAGTGGGCGGACGCAAAAGTGAGGTAGTCCTTGCTCACCCGAACCTTGTAGGCAGCGCTCACTTCGTGGCCTCGCCGAGTCGATGGAGGTGGGCCGTCAGGTCGGCAACGGGGCCGCCCCAGAGTGAGGCGGAAAGGTAGACACCGTGTCCTCGTGTCGCCAGGGGAAGTGGGACGTCCCCAATAGGGGACATAGGCCGGCAACGCAGAATCAGGTATCTCATTGTATAGCAATCTCTTACATACATGGCACGGGGTTGGCGATCCACCACTTCGGGACCTAACGGAGCTGGAGGGACCAATGAGACATCTGATTCCGATGGGCGCGCTGGCCGCGCTCTTGATTGCAGCCCCCGGGACGGCCGAGGGGCAGCGCGTCTCCGCCGACGTGGTCGTGCGGTCGGGCCCGGTGCGCGGGCGCGTGGTGATCGGTGATCGGCCATACGCGTATCGCTATGACCTGGATCGGCGGTGGTACGGCCACCGCTATGCCCCAAGACATCTCCGCGTGCACCGGATTCACGTGCCTCGCGGCCGGGCGCATGGTTGGTGGAAGCGTCATGGATACCGTCCAATGAAGGTCTACTATCACGCCGGGCGGTTCTACCACCGGCATGACTTCCGCTACTTGAAGCGGCGTGGCCTGAGACTCCGCCCTGTGGTTGTGTGGCAGCGCGGTGGTCGGTTGTATCGCCCCGTGCGCGGCATTCGCCGCGCCGATCGGCATCGTCGCGCTGGCTTCCGGGATGACCGGTATGAGTACGACGATGATCGGTACGAGTTCGACGATTGATCTCCCCGGTCGGTAGACCGGAGCCATAACGAGCGCCATGGGCGCCTGAAGGTATAGATGTTGGACGGCGATCCCCGCTTTCGCGGGGATCGCTGTTTCCCACCCCCCTTCCCTTCGGTCCGGAACCTCCCTTTCCTTCCCGCATGCACCCGGCCCGCAATCATCTCCTGCCTCCGGATCGGGAGGCATACCGGAAAGCCCGCCATTCACGCGGGCGAGTAATTGTCATCGCCCCAACACGCGCTGCGTGTGAGACCATAGAACTTGCGCTCAGTAGTCGAGTGTCGACCCTACTTGAGCGTGAACACGGTCCGGAGATTCGGTCGTGGGCAGCGACAGGGAATGGATTCGGAATCGTAGCGGGAACTGGCACCGGAAAGACGCTCGGCGTGCGGCCAATTGCGGAGGAGATCCTGCAAGCATCGCTCAGCGTCGGCGTCGTCAATCGCGAGCGCGAGGCAACACCGGACACGCCCAACTGGAATGTCATCATCGTCACCACGGGTATCGCGCGCCGCTGGTTTGAAGATGCGCTCATCACCGGCCGGGATACGCTCATCGTCGATGAGATTCATCAGACCTCGGCCGAATTGGAACTCTGCCTCGCGCTCGGAAAGCGCGCAGGATGCCGGTTCATTTGGCTGAGTGCTACGGTAGACCCCGCGTTCTATTCCCGATACCTTGACTCCGCCGAGGTCCTCATCACCTCGGCGTTCGATCCCAAGCTTCGAGCGCGCGTGACCGTGGTGCCACGGCGCGTCGAGGAATTCCTCGACGCGCGTTTTTTGCGGCGCGTGATCAAGGAGCGGCGTGGTGTGGCCGTCTTCGTACCCACTCGCGCGGAGGTTGAACAGCTTGCAGCGGGCCTTGGTGAGCAATGGCGGGGTCTCACCACCGCGTTTTATCACGGCGGGGAACCCATACGGGTTATCCGCCCGTTTCTCGAGGGCGAGGTCGAACATCCGTGGCTCTTGGCCATGACGGCTGCTGGCCAGTCTGCCCTCAACTTGCCCGGCCTGAATACGGTCATCATCTACGATGCCAGGTATGGAATCGTGATTGACCGGGGACGGAACGTCCTACATCGCCTGTATCTCGGGGCCAATGAAATCCTGCAGATGGCGGGGCGGGTCCACGGCCGGGTGCCTGCCGGTGAGGTCGCGATCCTCTCGGATCGGGACCTCGTGTTCGATGCGCTGCGACCCGGCCCGCCGGAGTTCCAGCTCGCCGGTGATGCCGAGCGCGTTGCTCTCACCTGCGCGTCGCTCGGCGTCGACGCTCAAGAGCTGGACCTTCCCGTACCGCTGGAGCGGAGTGCCTACCGGTCGGCACTGAAACTACTCACGACCCGGGGGCTCGTATGGGAGAGTCGACTGACGGCATATGGTCGTGAGGTCGATGCCCTCCCGGTCGAGCGCCCCTGGGGTGAGATGTTGGTGCACGCCGGCGAAGAGCTCATCCCCGTTGTCGCCACTATCGCCAACATCGACTCACTCCACCGAATGACTCGGGACGAACGAAACCTCCACGGCCTCGTCGTGGACGGGAGCGACCACCTGACGACGTATAACATCTATGCCCAAGCGCTCAATCAGTACGGGGCGGTCGGATCGGTGTATGGCCTGCCACGACACCTGTTCGATGAGGGATTGGACGAATGGGCCGAGGAGCGGGGTGTCCTCGTCAAGGCGATCGAGGATACTGCCTTGGGCATGGCGGCCGTGTATCGATCGCTCGAGCTCCCCCTTCCCAAACAGTTACCCTACGCATCCAAAGACCTCAAACACCGATTCATCGATCTCCTCGCTCGGGTGGGTTCACTCGATGTCGTCATCGACGAACTGACGGTAGACGGCCAAGAGGCTCGCGTGTCCCGCAACTCGATGGCCGGGAGCTGGGGTGCCGTTCTGGGCTCGCTGCGCTATTTCGCCGACCGGTACGGCCAACCTCGCGCCTCCATCGAAGGAACAACCCTGCCGTACGACCTCATTCGCCGTCACGCGCAGTTGGGTCCCCCACTGGTAAGCGTGACCGGTCCGCGCAAGCGTCAACGACTCATGGTGTCGCGACGGCTGGGGTACTTTGGGTTCGAATTGGAAACTGAAGTCAGCCCACTGCCTGACCCGTTCCCGGACGAGCTATCCACGGCCGCTCGGGATGCACTAACCGAGGCTCTCTTCGCAGGAAGAACCCCTCACCCCGATCAGGGGGCCATCCGCCGGGCGGCGCACGATCTCAGCGAGCTGTATCGCCGGTCGGGTGGCGAACTGTCCCAGATAGCGCCGTCGAGGATTCGCCGCCTGGTCCGTGAACGGCTCGATCGGGTGGCCGATTGGCGCTCCTTTCTCGAGACCCCCCTCCGGCTCGACCTCGACTCGCTGGTGGAGCAAGGCGTCCGTCGACAACTCTCCGCCCTGCCATCCAAGGTGAAGCTACTGGGTGACGCGGTCGCGATGGACTACGAAGTCGAAGACGGCTCAGGCGTCGTCCGCCTGAGGCTCGGCGAGAAACAGGCAAGACGGCTGCAAGAATCAGATCTGCCCGACGTGGGGCGCCCGATCCGCTTCGTGGTCGTGCGGGGCCAGCGTCCGGCTCTCAGGGCGGACAGCCTGGGCGAACTCAGGGCCAAGCTCCGAGAGGATGTCGAATCCGGTCGCCTCCGGAAGCAGGGGAGCGCCCGAGCGAAGGAAAACCCTCCTCGCGGCCGCCGGGGTCGTCGTCGCCGACCTCGTTAAGCCGAGATCAGGGCGAGCCAGAAGCGATGGTAGGCGTCGTGAACCGCGTCAGGCTCCGCCTCCGATAGGAGTGCGATCTCGAAGCCGTCCAAGGCGGCGAGAAGAGCCAGTGCTTGGGCCGTGGCTAGGGGAGGCAGTGACAGCGACTGTTCGATCGTGTCTGCGAGGTCACGCAGCGCCTCCTCACTGGGTGCGAGCCCGGTCGCCAGGCGGGCGAGAGGGTATCCGAGGAGCGAAGCCCAGGCGGCCGTGGCGCCGGACGCCACGTCGCCGCCCAGCACCTCCCAGAGGCGATCGAGCCCTTGAGCCCCGGGTCGTTCCAGCGCGGCCCTCCGGGCGTGGAAGCGTTGGCTGCTCAACCGTGCGGCGACTTCGGCGAGGAGTCGGGCCTTCGTGCCATGGTGGTAGTGAACCAGGCCTTTGGCGCATCCAGCTTCGCGGGCCACCGCTTCGATGGTCCAGCCGTCGAGACCCTTCTCGAGTAGGACATCCATGGCCGCGCCGACAATGCGTTCTTGGATCATGAGCCGCTCCTCGGACTAACGAAATTGGCTGACTAACCAGTCAACATCTTGAGCTCTCGCCTTGGGACGCGCAAGGGGGGAGCGAGCTCGAGGCAGGCTTGTACGTGTCTATCACGAACCACCAGGTTCGTCTCACATATTGACGACCCAACCGGTCCGGCATATGGTACGTCGCGTCTTGAAACCTCTGCCGGCCCATTCCCGTATCTACCGTATGACCATGACAGAGAATCCAGTTCCCAGCACCATGCCTTCAGTTTTCTCGCCCCTCGCCAAGGCGCTCCTCGACGGCTTTTCCGAAGGAGTGGTCGTGTTCGATCCGAACGGTCGGATCCTCTACGCCAACCAGCCTGCCCGAGAGGCCCTGGGTACCGCGATCGAGTTTGAGGACGCCGCCTCGTTGCAGCCGAAGCTGGCGGCTATGGGAGGGCGGGTTCACTCACTGAAGGCCGGGTCTCTGATGTTGGGTGAGGCAATGTTCATACCCGGGGTGTCGGGGCCCAGCACGCTGGCCGACCGGGAGCGGGAAGCTATCGTCAAGTCGCTGGACATCCACAATTGGAAGTTGGCGGAGACCGCCAAGTATCTCGGGATCAGCCGAACCACCCTGTGGCGTCGGTTGAAGGCCTACGGGATTCACCGCGACGGCCGTAGCCGATGGGCGTCCTCAGCCTAGTCGTACTGGCCACACTCCCAGTCCAAGTTGCTCAGTCCGATTCCTCGGCGACCTTTGCTGATCGTCCGACCGAGGTCCTGGTTCGCCAGGCGATCGCTCGGCACCACAGTCAGGATTCCGCCGTATCAGATTACCGTGCGCGTCTCACGTATCGCCTCTCATTTTCCCTCGGAAAGCGACGCTGGGCCCGCATTCCCGTTGCGAGCGTCGAGGAGCAGGAGGCCCTGGTTCAGTGGCGTCATCCCAACGACATCAAAGTCGACGTGGTTGGTCGACGGGCTCGCGCCCGATCCGACCAATGGAAAATCCAATCACTGTTTGACAAGCCGTGGTTCGTGCCGCGGGGACTGGGCGACTCGGTCTCCTTCTTTGCGAATGAAGTGCCGGAGCGCGCGGCGTTACATCCCTTTGCCCGTGACGGTCCCCAGTGGTACCGCTACGCGCTGGTTGATAGCCTCGCGATCGCGACCCCCGATGGCAACCTCCGGGTCGCCAAGCTCGAAGTTCTCCCGAAACGGGAAGGATTGGCTCTGGTGGCCGGAGCGATCTGGGTAGATGCCGCCACAGCCCAGGTCGTGCGATTCACCTTTCGGTTTGTGGGGACCGGCCTCTGGTCGGTTCCGGACAAGCTGACGAAGGGCGACTCTGCGGCAGCGCGCCGTGAGAACGCCATCATCAACCGGATCCTGCGGGTCGATGCGGACCTCGAGTACGGCCAGCAGGACGGCCGATACTGGATGCCCTTCCGGCAAGTCATCTCCGGTACGATAGAGGTGCCGCTCATCACGGACATTGTGGTCCCGTTCGAGGCCACGACGATGTTCGATGACTATGTCATCAATACCGGCGAGACGATCGCCTTCACAGTTCCCATGCCGGATTCGGCAGGGGGCGATGTCCCGCCGGGATGGGAAGAAAGTAGAGGAGAGTGGCGCGCGCGTGCTCGGAACGGTCGGGAGGGAACAGATGATGCCGGTGTCCGACCCTCGCGGGACTATGCGGGCACTTGGGGTGGAGGCCGATTTCAGATTCATTACCCTCCCAGCGATTCACTCGATGCCTATGCTGGTTGGCTCGAGCCGCTTGTCCTGGATCGTTCTGGGCAGGATGAGGACCGAATTCTCGGCATCCGGGCGGACCTCGAACGACTGACCGAGGGGCTTTCGAGTGACATGACCGGTCGCCGTCGTGCCGGCATCGCGTACGAGCGCTTCGCCGACATTCTTCGCTTCAACCGGGTCCAAGGTTTGTCCGCCGGACTCGGGTATCGCTGGCGCGTGCCGGGAACCACGTTCACCACCCTCCACGGCACGACACGATTTGGGTTGAGTGATGCCCGGCTACTCGCCCGGCTGTCATTGATCCGAGATGGGCCCGGCGGGCGGTGGAGCCTCAGCGCCTACCGGGATCTCCGGGAGCTGGACCCGTTCTTTCGGGTCAAGACGGCCGGCAACTCGCTCAACGCGCTCTTCGCCGCCCATGACAATGCCGACTATTTCCTGGCCCAGGGCGGGTCGGTACAGTACGAGACGTCCCTCGCGCGCGGGTGGGAGCTCAGGCTCACCGGGCGGATCGAGGGCCAATCGAGTGTGCCTGGGGATGCCACCTCAGGGCTCAATGATGTGTTGGGGGGATCCGGCGACTTCCCGGCCAATCCGGCGATTCGAGACGGCCTCTACGGCGCCCTGTCCCTCGGCCTCGAGGGTCTGAGCGGGTCGGCCAATTGGCGCGTTGGACTTGAGGGCCTCGCGGGTGAAGGAGATGCGACTGGCCGACTCGTGGGGTATTGGCGGCAGCCCCTGGAGGTGGGAGGCGGCCTGACGTTCCAAGCGCGCGCCGGTCTTGCCAGCCGTCCCACGCTGCCGCAATCTCAATTTCGGCTCGGTGGGTTACAAAGCGTGCGCGGATTCGACTACGGTACCGGACGCGGCCAGGCCATGTGGGCGGCGCAGATGGATTGGGCGCTCAATCGGAATTGGGTCCGACCCGTCCTCTTCATGGACGCCGGGCAAGTGGGCCCCGCCGACGGACTATTCGATGAGCGCGTCCTGGTCGGGGCCGGGGTTGGAATTTCCGCACTCCGCGGGCTGGTCCGGTTGGACTTGAGCGCGCCCCTCAGCTCGGGCGCGAGCGGTCTCCGGATCGACCTCGTGTTTGGCGCGCCCCGCTAGGCACCAACTGGCCTACCGCGGTACTTCCGAGGGGCCTACCTTCCCGGCTCTCAATCGGAGCGTGCATGACAGCCAAACCCTTCGTCATCGACGAATATGTGCGATGGTCGGAAGTAGACGCGGCGGGGATCATCTTCTATGGCTCCTACGTGCGGTTCTTCGAACTCGCGGAAACGGAGCTCTTTCGCTCGGTAGGCCTGCCGTACAGCATTGTCTTCGACAAGTACGATCTGTATCTGCCGCGGGTCCAAGTGCACTCAGAATTTCACTACCCGGCTCGGCTCGACGATCACCTTCGGGTGGCAGCCTACTTTGGGCGCATCGGGACCAAGTCGATCACGCTGAATGTCGATGTGATCCACCTTGGCCAGAACTGCTTGGCGGCGGACGGCCATTTGGTGCTGGTTGCCACCGATCGAAAGGCGCTCAAATCGAAACCCCTGCCGCCCGAGTTGGTCGCCACACTCAAGCCGTATACGCTTTCCAAAGGCGACGCCCGGGCCTTCCTGGGCGTGGCTGCGGCTTGAGAATGACGCTCCGTCTCCCTCCAGTGAGCGCCGCGCTGCTTGCTCTGGTGGCCTGTGAAGGCGGCCGGCAGCCAGATGGGACGATGGACGTCGCCTGGACGGGCGCCGATACGACTCGGTACCGAGTTGAGGCGTCGGCGATCTGGTGCACGGAAGGCGGGTGGCTCGAGGTCACCGGTCTCGTGGGTGATACCGGTGTCGGAGTGGTCGTCTACCCCCGAGACTCGGTCCCGGCGGGGAACTACGCGGTGCACGATCCGGCGGACTCCCTGGGTCGAGGAGCGGCCGTTGCGATTCGCTGGTTCGGAGAAAACGCCGTGCATGCGCTCCAGAGCCGCACCGGATCGGTGAGCCTCACGCAAGACACGGTCGGGGTATTGAGCGGAACGTTCGACGCGAAGGTCGTTTCCATCATGCGGCCGGAAACGCTGGTCGTGAAAGGCGTCATTCAGCGGGTTGCCGTGACCCCCGGGGACGCAAGTTGTGCTGGCATCTCCCACACGGCACCCGCCGATACCAGTGTAGATTAGGGCCATCATGGAATCGACCTATTTCCGGAAGGGCTTTGGCCTCAAACAAGAGATCAAGGGCACCCTCGAGGCGGACTACCATAGCAACGTCGTGGAGGCCGTCAAGGCCAACGACTACGCGCTCACCGTCGACGGTCTCAGTTTTCGGTTGGCCCGGGAGTTTGGATTCTGCTACGGGGTGGACCGCGCGGTCGAGTACGCGTACGAGACCCGCCGTAAGTTTCCTGGGCGCCCGATCCATCTCGTGGGGGAGATCATTCATAACCCTCACGTCAACCGGAAGATGGAGGAGATGGGCATCAGCTTCCTGCGCCGGGCGGACGAGGGCGAGTTCGAGTTTTCGGCCCTGACGTCCGAGGACGTGGTCATTCTGCCGGCCTTCGGTGTGACGAAGCAGGACTTCGACCGACTCGGCCAGGTCGGCTGCGTCATGGTGGATACGACCTGTGGGTCGGTCCTCAACGTGTGGAAGCGAGTTGAGCGGTATGCCAAAGACGGGTTCACTGCGATTATCCACGGCAAGCACTATCACGAGGAGACCAAGGCCACCGCAAGCCAAGTCTCCAAGTACCCCGGGGGGCGCTACCTCGTCGTCTTGGATATGGCCGAGACACGCATGGTGTGCGATTTCATCGAGGCCGGGGGAGATCCTGGGCCGCTCGGGTCCCATTTCTCCAAAGCGGTCTCGGCTGGATTCGACTTCACCCGTGATCTGACCAAGGTTGGGCTCGCCAATCAGACCACCATGTTATCCGGAGAATCGCTCGCGATCGCTGACGAGATCAAACGCAGCATGATTCGTCGGTACGGCGAGGCCCAGATCGAAGACCACTTTCGGACCTTCGATACCATCTGCTCCGCGACTCAGGAGCGGCAGGATGCAATGCTGGAACTCTTGGAGCAGCCGATCGATCGGATGATCGTGGTGGGAGGGTTCAACTCCAGCAACACATGCCACCTCGCCGCACTCGCGGCGCGAAAGGGTGTTCCCACCTTCCACATTGAGGACGCGTCGTGCATTGATGTGGCGACCGGGCGGATTCGCCACCAGGTCGTCGACACCAAAGAGCTCATGGAAATGGAACAAGAGGATTGGATCGGCGATGCCCGTGCCATTGGCATTACCGCCGGAGCGTCAACGCCGAACAACAAGATCGGCGAAACCGTCGCCCGGATCTGTACCGTGGCCGGTGTCGACCTGGACGCCGCGTTAGCCTAGGCGTTCCGCTGCCATCCGCGCCACCGCTTCGATCGTGAGCGGGGCACTCCCTTCGGCGCGATTGTTCACCAAGAGATAGGCAGGAACGCGGGTCTGGACCGCGGTTTCGACCAGTCGAATGAGGTCCGACCGCAGTTCGGGGTTCGGATCCTGGATACGATCGTACGGTTGAAAGAGGTCGACCGCCTCTTGGTATGCCCGACCCGGGCGGAGCAGGGCGCGGGCGACGAAGAATGGTGCCCCGATCGATCCGGGGAGATCCAGTTGGTCGCCGATGGAGGGCATTCGAGTCCAGGAATTGAAGACGTGGGCCACCCCGTGCTCTCGTAGAACGGCGAAATACGCGGGGAGCAAGAACTCCGGGTTTCGTATCTCGACCGCGTACTCGGCGTCGCGCGGCAACGCTCCGAGAAACCGGTCCAGTCGGTCGATGAATGCGTCGGCCGTGAACTCGGCTGAGACGGGCACCGCTTGGAACTCGAAGACGAACGGGCCGGTGTGATCGGCGAAATGGCGGCGATGGGGTGCGAGCACGGCTTCCTCGAAGAGATCCGCATTGAGGAAGTCGGGATTCTGCTGGCCGGCGCGGCTGGGATCGCGCAGCCGGCTCACGGTGTGGACGGTAATGGCATCCCAGACCTTGCTGACACAGCGGAATCCCGCCGGCAGCGCCTGGGCATACCGATCCAGCATCGACTCACTCAAGGGAGCGTAGAAGCTCGAATCGATGCCTACCGTGGTGAACAGGGGGAATCGGGCGTACTCCTCCAGCATCCGCGCTCCGGCACCGGTCTTGGGATACGTCCGATGGTATACCAGGCCCGCCCACCCCGGATACGTCCACGTCGAGGTCCCGAAGTGGATGTGCCCGGGGATCCGCTTGCGGAGACGCCGCAGATCTTCGATATCGAATGGGGCTGGAGGATCAAACAGAGAGGGCACACGCAGGTCCTTCTCAATGGGACGCCGGGTCGGGAGTGACTCCGGTCTCCGGTCGCTCAATTCCAAAGATACTCGGCGATTTTCGTGGTTGCTGAAATGGAAAAGCGGGCATAGTCTACTTTGGCCCCCTGGGCATTCCGGCGGTACCACGAGGCCCCAGAGGCCTCCGCGTGTGGCGCACCGTACCGCTCGCACTACTCTTTTTTGGGAGGACGCTCCATGTCGGTTGCCAAGGTATCAGAAATCACCTCCAGCTCGACCACGAGCTTCGAAGACGCGATCCAGACCGGTATTGCTCGAGCCTCCAAGACGCTGGAGAATATCCAGGGTGCCTGGATCAACGAGCAGACGGTCGTCGTCAAGAACGGCAAGGTGGCCGAGTGGCGGGTGAACATGAAGGTGACGTTTGTCTTAAAAGGCTGAGCCTTTCCGCAGCATCGATGTATCCGAGTGAGTGGCCGACTCTTGGCCACTCACTTTTTTCCGTTCAACGCTGCTGGGCAGCGATCTTCGCCACCATTCGTTCGAGGCGATCCAAGTGGGTGATGGTGAGGGTGATCGCTCCAAATTCTTCCTCGACGAGCCCGCGAAAAATGAACGGTCCCTGATCGAAGAGCAGGTGTCCTCGCTCGCGGTACACCTGCGGGAACAACACTGTTTCAATAAGACCGGCTCCATCGTCGAATGTCGCGAATTGCATGGGCTCATTGTCAACCGTATGGACGGGCTTGGCGGTTGTCAGCATTCCAGCGGCTAAGACACGCTGTCCGACGTGACGGTGCAACGCCGTACTCGAGCAGAGTCGGAATTGATGCAGCGTCGTCGAATGAAGATCCATGGGATGTTGGTCGGTGAGAAAGCCAAGGGCCTGATACTGCTCACGGCGCCGGCGCTCGGCAGAGTAGTGCTTGAGCGGCAGAACGGCATCCCCCGTGTCGAGTGCAAACCCCGGCGCTCGTGGGCCGCGGTGTGCGCGTGCCGCATCGATCTCCCATAACAACATCGGCTGCGTCTTGTTTCCGGCGATGGAATCCATGGCGCCGACTTTGACGAGAAGGCGTAGATCGTCTGGTGTCAAGCGAGCGCGCTCCGCGAGGTCTGCCGGAGTACGGTACGGGGTCGTCCGCGCGGCGAGCAGGCGTTCGGCACCATGGCTCGAGAGCCCCTTGATGTATTGAAGGCCGATTTGCAGCTCATGCCCCCGCCCGGTCGAACGGAACTCGCTTGCGTTGACATCGGGAGGGCGCACCCGAACCCCCATCCGCATCGCCTCGGCGACATACACGAACGGATGATAGAAGCCGCCTCCATTCGCCAAGACGGCCGCCATGAATTCCGCAGGGTAATGGGCACGCAGGTAGCACGCGTGCTGAGCGACCTGGATATAGGAGCATGAGTGTCCCTTACAAAAACTGTAGCCGGCGAAAGAGAGAATCATCTCCCACACCCGCTTGGTCGTCTCTCGATCGCGGCCGAGCGCATCGGCGCCGCGGAAGAATTCTGCCGCATAGGCAGCCAATCGCTTGGCCGGTCGCTTCTTCGACAGCGCCTTGCGAAGCCCGTCGGCGGTGGCGAGCGGCATGCCAGCATAGGCGGCGCACACGTTAACCACGTCCTCCTGATACACCATGATGCCGAACGTCTCACTCAGCGTGTCGCGGAGGGTGGGGTGAAGCGGTACGTAGGGGGCCCCGTGCAATCGCTCGAGATACGTTCGGATGTAGCGATTGGACGCCGGCCGGATGATGCTGGTGTTCAATACGAGAAGGTCGAAGGTGTCGGCGCGACTCTTGGCGCAAAGCTGTCGCGAAGCCGGCGACTCGGTGTAAAAGACCCCCATGGTCTGGCCGGTGCGAAAGAGAGCCTTGGTCGCCTCGTCGTCCGCCGGGTCCGAGGTTGTATAGTCGATGGAGCGGCCGGTGTTACGGCGCACCGCAGCGATGGCATCACGGATGACCGCCAATGAGCGATTCCCGAGGAGATCGATCTTAACGAGGCCGGCATCTTCGGTGCCGTCCTTCTCGAATTGAATCACGGGAAGCGTCAGGTCCGGGAATCCCTCGAGTGTCTTCGTCGCCGGCTCGGTGGGGACGTAGTCGGTGAGCGCGGTCGGCACGACAACGACGCCCCCGGGGTGGATCGACAGGTGGCGTGGGGTGCCGACGAGCGGTTCGGCCACGCGAGCCAACTCCTGCCACAGGGGAGGGAGCTGAAGGGTCTGGAAATTGGGATGGGTGGTTAGGAGATCGGCCAAGGACTCGCCCTGGCTGTACCACGGGATCCGACGCGTGACCTCTCGGATCTCTGCCGCGGGGCGGCCGTGCACCTTTGCGACCTCGCGAAGCGCGCCGCGCAGCCGCAGGCAATTGTGATTGGCCACCATCGCCGCTTGGGGATGCGGGTAGCGCTGGCAGACATACGCCAGGACGCGGTCGCGCTCATCCCATGGGAAATCGAGATCGATATCCGGCGGATCCGTCCGCTCGGGATTGAGGAACCGCTCGAACAGAAGCCCCGCGTACAACGGATCGACGTGGGTGATACCAAGGCAATAACTCACGATGGAATTGGCAACGGAGCCGCGGCCGCAGTGGGTGGGACCATGTAAGACGATGTCCCGGACCACCAGGAAATAGTCGGCAAACCCCTTGGCGCCGATGACCTGAAGCTCGTGCTCGATGCGGGTACGCGTAACCGGCGCAATCGTGCCGTAGCGCCGTGCCGCGCCTTCGTATGTCAGCGCGCGAAGACGCTCGAGCGCGTTTCCCAGATCGGCGAGCCGGGGAGCCACCGTGCGGCCGATCGGAATGCGATACCGGCAGCGCTCAGCGATGGCTTCACTGGCGCTGAGCGCCTCGGGACAATCCGGAAACAGCCGGGCCAGGTCGGGCGAGGGACGAAGCCACGCTTCACGGGGCCAGGTCTCGTGCGCGGGGAGCGCAGAAAGCGTGGTGTTCAACGCGATGGCCCGGAGTAAACGGTGGCGATTCCATCCCTCCGGATGGGCGGTGATGACTCCGTTGGTCGCAGCCATGGGCAACCCGAGGCGATGCGCCGCCGCCATCACCCGATGCCGCTCCTTGCCCGGCCGCAGTTCGGCATAGAGATCCTCGGAGCCGCTCAAACGACAGACCCGCTCGAGGAAGGCGACATCGCGTGACAGGATCAAGAGCCCCTCGCGGTCGGTGGCGAGCTGGGCGGAGAGGACGAGGTCCTGCTGCCAATGAATGGCCGTGATGGCCCGGCAGAGCGCGGCCCACCCGCGTTCGTCGGTTGCGAGGGCAACCGTCTCTTGACCGTTCGACGAAAGATGCGCGCCGAGGATGGGACGGACTCCAGCGGCTTCGGCGGCACATTGGAACTCTACCGCACCATAGACCCCATTGGTGTCGGTGCAGGCGAGCGCGGAAAACCCACGCTCGCCTGCGGCCTCGACGAGTTCCTCGGGACTCGAGACGCCCACTCCAAAGGAGAAGTGGGTGTGGACGTGGAGATGCGTGAACATGGCCGAAGGACCAGGAATGCCTCCTACTTCTTCGAGCGTGCTCTCGGGACGCCCATCCATGGCGGCCTGAGCTTTGCGATGCGACGGTATACCGGACACGACGGGGTGTGCGCCCCGGGGAGGTACCCGATGCTCATGAGAAATTCCGCCACGATCTGACCGCCGGTGAACCGAAACGTCTGTTTGAAGAGCCGAACCCATTCCTCCAATGGGCGAGGATGGTGGGCGGCAATCCATTGAGCGAACGAGCCGTATTCTTGCTGCAGCAGGATGACCCGCCGCGCGTTCTCAATGGCGGCGTCCACCTTCAGGCGGTTCCGGATGATGCCGGCATCGGCGAGCAGCCGGGCGCGGTCGGATGCGCCGTAGGCCGCCACGACTTGGGGCACGAATCCGCCATAGGCTCGCCCGAACGCCTCGCGCTTCTTGAGGATCGTGAGCCACGAGAGGCCGGCCTGGTTGATCTCCAGAATCAGGCGCCCGAAGAGGGCGGCATCATCGGTGAGGGGAAAGCCGTATTCACGATCGTGATAGGGTCCATGCCACGGATGACCAGGTGCCGCCTCACAATACGTTTGCGCCATGACTCAAAGCTCCATCTCGGTGTCTCCCCCACTCCCCACTCCCTAACTC
>JABDII010000263.1 GCA_013003805.1 Gemmatimonadales bacterium | reverse complement strand
GATGATTTCCGCTGCTCCGTGCTGCCTGGCGGCCACCCATCCCGCCCCAAACGCCATACCACCATGCGTCAGAGTCGGTCCGTCCTCCACTACCAGGACCTTCTTCCCGTGTATCTGCTCGGCGCCTTCAACGGTAATGGGACTCTCGGCCTCGATAATGCTGGCCTGTGGGTTGAGCCCGGTGACGGTCTTCCGAACCGCCTTGGCCTGCTCCGCCGAGGCGGTATCCATCTTGTTGATGATGATGCAGTCGGCCATGCGAACATTGGCCTCACCCGGATGGTACTGGGCGGAGTGTCCCGGCCGGTGGGGATCGACGACTACGATGTGGAACGTCGGCCGGTAGAACGGCAAGTCGTTGTTGCCACCATCCCAGATGATGATGTCGGCTTCCCGCTCAGCCTGTTCTAGAATCTTCTGGTAATCGACGCCAGCGTAGACCACCCTCCCCGCCGCGATGTGTGGCTCGTATTCCTCGCGCTCTTCGATGGTGACGTCGTGCTCTTCGAGATCCTCGTAGCTCGCGAACCGCTGAACCGCCTGCTTGACCAGGTCGCCGTAGGGCATGGGATGACGGATCACCACGACCCGCTTCCCCCACCCGCTCAGCATGGCCGCGACATAGCGGCTCGTCTGGCTCTTGCCCGCTCCCGTGCGTGCGGCACAGATGGCCACGACGGGTACGCTCGCGTCGAGCATGGTGTGCTTCGGCCCAAGCAGTGCATAGTCCGCACCAGCGGCGAGGACCCTAGAGCCGAGATGCATTACGTGGCTATGGGATACATCACTGTAGGCAAAAACTGCCATGTCGATATCACGCTCGGTAATCAAGTGTTCGAGGTCGTCTTCAGGCTCGATAGCAATCCCGTTCGGGTATCGAGCTCCGGCGAGTCTCGGTGGGTAGCGCCGGTCGCTGATGTTGGGAATCTGTGCGGCGGTGAATGCAACGACTTCGTAGTCGGGATTATCGCGGAAGTGGACGTTGAAATTATGGAAGTCCCGGCCTGCTGCACCGAGGATGATCACACGTTGCGGCATAGAGATTTCTCCGAGGCGTTCACGCTAAGCGGCCATTCCGGCCGGGCCCAAGACGAACCCCGATGTTGCGCGCCAGCGGGGTACACCACCGAGGAAGATAAGGGGGTCGTGGGACGCCTCGGGCCTAACAGAATATGGTTGTCTCATGTTAATATGATATTTAGGAAATAGCCTTTGAACTCGCGGAGAATTCGACCACGATGTTCTCCGACACGGCTGAGTACGCACTCCGCGCGGTGCTATACTTGGCGCAGCATCAGGGAAGCGGGCCACACCCAGCAGCGGAGATCGCTGAGCGTCTCCGGGTACCCGCCAACTACCTCTCCAAGATCCTCCACGCGTTGGCGCTGGCCGATGTGGTGCAATCATCGCGGGGCAAACGCGGGGGTTTCGAACTGAGCCGACATCCCGGAGAAATTTCGCTCTTGTCGGTGGTATCGGTGTTCGATTCAATCGACGCGCGGCGCCGGTGTCTGCTCGGGCGCGAGGAGTGTTCCGACGACCGCGCATGTCCGGTGCATGCGCGTTGGGGCAAGCTTGGAGAGGAAGTCGCGCGCTTTGTTCGCGAGACGACGTTGGCCGATCTGGAGCAACCCACTACCTAAACGACTGGAGCGAGTTGATGAGCGGCCCCATGTCCTGTTCAGGCCGTCTCAGGCACTTCCCCGGAATGCCGCGGCGTAGTCCTGTGCAAAATCCCGGAAGGTCCGGCCCGGTCGCCCGGTGATGCTGGGGATGGCGTCGGTGACCTCCGTCCCTACTCCCTTGAGCCACATCTCATGGAGGGTCTGGAGATCGGCCGCCAGCCACTCTGGCATACCTGCCGCAACCATGCCGGACTTGAGTTGTTCGGGAGGGATGTCCACGTATCGAATTGACTTGCCGGTTACCTCGCCGAGTATCTCGGCGACCTCTTCATTGGAGATACTCTCCGGTCCCGTCAGGACGTAGCCCTCCGACTCGTGACACGGCTTGATGAGGAGTGCGGCGGCGGCGGCGGCAACATCACGCGCATCGATTAACGGAAGCTTGACCGTCCCGGTAGCGCCGTAGAACTCGCCCTTGTTGGCGATCAACTCGATGGAGCCGAGCAAGTTCTGCATGAAGGAATGTGGCCGGAGGAAGGCCGAGGTGATGCCGGTATCGAGCAGCGCCTGTTCGATCGCCGCGTGGTCCCGGCCCAGCTTGATCGGAGCGTCCCCGTGTGCACCGATCACGGAGACCTTGACGACGTAGCCAACGCCGGCCCGTTTGAGAGCCTCGACCGCATTGAGCTGGAGCTTGACCTGACGCTCGTCGGCCGCGCTTAGGAGAAAGATGCCGCCGGCTCCATTGAATGCCCGATCGAGACTGGCGGGATCCTGCAAGTCGCCCACAACCGTCTCGATGTGTTGAGTCTTGAGGACCCGCGCCTTTTCCGGATTCCTGACCATGGCGCGAAACGGGATGTCCTGCTGGGCAAGCAGTTTGGTCAATTCCCCACCGATCGTACCGGTTGCGCCAGTCACCAAGATCATGGTCTCTCCACATGCGGTATTGTGAGGTGCCCTTCTGCGAGGCTAAGCTAATACAGAAATGCCGTCCTCAATAGCGGAGCTCCGATGCAGCCAGAGTTGATTCGACAATTGCTCTTCCTGGAACGCCGCGACCGAGAGACCCGGGCGCGACTGGTGGCAGACGGTTCATTGTTCGAGGGGTACGCGCCAGCCATGGAGCGGGTCCATCTGGAAAATGCCGGCGAGTTGGAAGCGGTCTTGGATGCCGAGGGGGGATGGCCTAAGCGATCGAAGGTGGGATTGGATGGCTGTCGAGCGGCATGGGTGGTAGCCCAGCATGCCATTAGCCGGCCCGCTTTTCAGCGTCGGTGCCTCGCCCTGCTTCGGGATGCCGTGGCTCGCGGGGATGCGCCGGCTGTGCACGTAGCATACCTCGAAGACCGAATCCGCTTCAATGAGGGACGTCCGCAGATCTACGGCACGTGCTTGGACCGGGATGAGAGTGGCCGCCTGAGCCCCGGGCAGCTCGAGGACCAGGAGCAGGT
>JABDII010000257.1 GCA_013003805.1 Gemmatimonadales bacterium | reverse complement strand
GGCGAGAACGACGAGGAGGGCTGAGATGCGGGGCATGGAGGGTTCCTCACCGGTGCGTGAGCTGGCGGCTATTGGCTATTGGCTATTGGCTATTGGCTATTGGCTAGCCGGGAACTTAGCGGCTTTTGACCAATAGCTACTAGCTAATAGCCTGTAGCTGCTAGCTGCTCAAGGAACCAGCCTACACCCTTCTACCTTCTCCCCCTGCGCCCCGCAGATGACACCGCGCAGGAAGTCGAATTGGACCTGGTAGTACTCCATCAGGTTCTCCAGCCCCTTGATGCCGTGGCCCTGACCCTCGAACTCCACGTAGGTGATCGGCTTGCCCAGTTCGACCGCCTTCTCGTTGAACTGGCGGCTCTCGCTCACCCCAACACGGTTGTCGTTGGAGCCGTGGGTCAGGAGAATCGGCGCTCCGAGCAGATCCACGTGACTGAGCGGCGAGCGGTCCAGCAGCTTGTCGCGCTCGGTCTTGGGATCGCCGGCCTCGAGGATGATCCAGTCGGGGATGTTGGTGGCATCGTAGAAGGTGACGATGCTCGAGAACCCGGCGTGGCTCATGCCGAATCCGAAGGGGTACGATTCGTTCCGGTGGTTGGTCTCCGGTGGGAAGGTGAGCGCCCGCATGGTGGCGAAGCCGCCGTGCGACCCGCCGGCGACACCGATTTGTTTGGGCTCGAGATCGAGCTTGTCCTCCAAAAATCGCGCACCGTAGAACAGATCGATGATCTCGTCACCACCGAGATCGCGATCGTTGAGCGCCATGAACTCCTTGCCGAAGCCGCTGCTGCCACGCACCGATGGCGAGAGCCAGCTGATCCCCGCTTCGCAGTAGATGTTCTGCCGGGTCGAGAAGTAGTTCCCTCCCCCGTAGAACGAAGTAATCACCGCCAGCCGCTCGGCGGCGTTCGAGCGCGGGCTCTTGGGCGTCATGAGATAGGAGTGCAATCGGCGCTTGGCGCCGGTCTTAGGATCGACGTCGAACGTGGGATAGGTAATCCGCTCGACGTTGCACTGCTCGATGGCCCGGGCCATGGCCTCCGGGAGGCGGATCTTAGGCTCGAGGGTCCAGACGGGCTGCCCGTTCTCGAGCGTGATCCACATCTCCTCGGCCCGAAACGGCGACGCCGCTGTGGCCATCGACACGACGAAGTGATTCTTATCGTCGAATCCGATGATGCCGATGTTGGCGTCAAAGGTCTGCTCGCCCAGGACGGAGCCGCTCTCCGGGTCGATCACCCGCATCACGTTCTCGTGCGGCCGGTCGAGCGTCTGGAGGATGAGCTTTTGACCGTCGATGTCCAACAGCGTATGCCAGGCCTGTTCCTCGACCGTGGTGACTGGGCGGGATGTCCGGCTCGACAGGTCAAACAGATAGAGATTCGAGTAGCCGGTCTCATCCGACACGTAATAGAACCTCTCGTTGTCCACCCAGCCCTTTTCATACGAGCCGAGGGCGTAGCGTTCGACCCCATCGGGCAACAGCATCTCGAGCCTCGGCTCGGCCGCGGTCAAATCGAGATAGGCCAGGTTGCCTTTTTTCCGGTGGCCATCGCGGTTGAGCTTCAAGACCATGCCGCTCCCGTCCGGCTGGAAGTTGACGCTGGTCCAGACCATTCGATACTCAGCGCCGGTCTCGCACAACACCTCGCGATTCAAGCCCGCGGCCGGCTCCAGCAGGGTCAGGCAATTGCGATACGGTTCGGTGGTGCCGTAGCGCGCGATGTAGCCGATGGTCTTCTTGTCCTTGGAGAAACCCCAGCCATAGATGTAGGGCACCCAGGTGAGCCGCTCGAGCGATCCGTCCTCGAGTGACATGCGGTAGAGGTTGATCACCTCGTCGTTCTTCTCGTCGCCCAGAAGAATCATGTCTCCACTCAGCGAGTCGTAGCGGGTGCCCCAGTAGTTCCGGGTCGACCAGTCGATGTCGTGGAGCCGGTGGCCCGCCTCGGGGTTCACCATGCCCGACCCCCGCCCCACCGTGAGCGGCTGGACCATGAGGAAGTTTCCCTCGGGGGTGGTGTTGAAGTAGAACAGCCGGCCCGCATCGAAGTCGGCGTCCCAGCCGCCATAGGGAAAGCCCTGGAAGTAGGGCTCGAGGTTGATGGTGCGGCCCAGGAGGCTCACGGTGTACCTGGCGTCGTCCTGGGCGGAGAGCGCACCGGCCCAGAGGATGAGGCCGGATAGGGCTATGAGGCTCAATCGTTTCCACATGGTCGGCACCTGCTTTGGTCTTTGGTCTGGGAAATTGCGGCGTCCACGCCCGGCGCCGG
Source organism: Gemmatimonadales bacterium (assembly GCA_013003805.1). Classification (GTDB taxonomy): domain Bacteria; phylum Gemmatimonadota; class Gemmatimonadetes; order Gemmatimonadales; family GWC2-71-9; genus JABDII01. Next base: position 2,350 of record JABDII010000257.1, on the reverse strand, counting down.
GTTGACCTAATCTTCTCCCTCGACGCATGAGAGGGAGATGAAGGATTTCTGAAAAGGAGGCGGGAAGGCGGGAAGGCGGGAAGGCGGGAAGGCGAACCAGAAGCTAGCTAGTCGACTACTCGCCGCCTCCTTACTCCTCACTCCTCACCGCAACACCACCAACGTCACTCCCCGGTTCCCCCGCCCCAGGTCGGCATCGTCCCTGAGCCGGGGGAATTCTCGTACGATCGGGCTGCTCCTGGTGAAGTGCTCGCCAGCCACGTGGCTCCGGACCAGGCCCTGCCGCTGGAGCTCGGGCAGGGCATGGCGTACCGCATCCCTGAGGCTCCCACCCTTCCCGCTCGAGCCATAGCCGTGGATCAGCTTGATCACCTTCACACCCTGCCGGCGCGCAGTCGCGATCCGGCGCTCGAGCTTCCCGATCGCCTGGGCAACGGTGGGGCGGCCGGCCTCGAGATTCACTACTTGATAGGGCTTACCCCTCTTGCCGCCACCCCTGGGCACAACGGAGGAGCCGCAGAATGGGCAGGTACTTGATTCACCTTCGAGCGGGTTGCCGCAGGTGGGGCAGAGCGATTCGGCGGTCATGAATGGACTGGGGTGCTATTGGCTATTGGCTATTGGCTATTGGTGGGCCAAATGTAGCGACTAATAGCTAATGGCTAATAGCCCTCTTCGGGTCTGCTAACCATCCCGACCCTGCTTACTGAAACTGCAGATTCCGCTCGAAGTCTCCCGGGCTGGTCGCCGCGGCCATCGCGGTCTGCTGCGAGATGTCTTCCTTTTTGTACAGCTCCATCAGGTGTTGGTCGAAGGTCTGCATCCCATATTGATCTCGACCTTCCTCGAGGTAGTCCTTGATCTCGGAGGTCTTCTCTTGATTCGCGATGCAGTCCGCGATGGTGGGTGTGTTCCGCAGGATCTCGACCGCCACGACTCGCCCCTTACCATCCTTCCGCGGAAGGAGCCGCTGGGAGATCACCGCCTTGAGCGTCTCCGCCAGCCTGAGGCGCGTGGGCTGCTGCTCGGCGGCGTCGAACACGCTCACTAATCGGGCGATGGTCTTGAGCGCGTCCGTCGTGTGCACCGTACTGAACACCAGGTGGCCAGTCTCCGCCGCCTTCAAGGCCACGTCGATCGTCGCCCGGTCGCGCATCTCGCCAACCATGATGATGTCGGGGTCCTGCCGGAGCGCTGCGCGAAGGGCCGCGGCAAAGCTGTCGGTATCGGTACCGAGCTCACGTTGGACGACGATGCTCTTCTGGTCCTTGTGGAGAAACTCGATCGGATCCTCGATCGTGACCACCTTCCCCGCGCGGCGTTGATTGACATAGCCCACCATCGCGGCCAAGGTTGAGGACTTCCCGCTTCCCGTAACACCGGTCAGGAGTACCAGCCCGCGGTCTTCCATGGAGATCTTCTCGAGTACTGGCGGGAGGCCCAGTTGATCGAAGTCCGGCACCCCGACAGGGATGTTGCGCAACACCACCGCGAGCGACCCCCGTTGGCTGCAGATGTTGACCCGAAACCGGCCCAGGTTCTGGAGCGAGTAGGAGCAGTCGAGTTCCTTGAGATCGCGCAGCATCGATTCGGCGGTCTCAGGCGTGGCTTTCCTCGATGCAATCAGGATGTGTCCCGCTATCGCGGCCGTATCCTGCGGGCTCAGGGGCCCGGTCCCCTTCACCGGGATCATCTCGCCGCGGAGCCGCATCCGGTAGGGCCCGCCTGCGCCGAGGTGCACGTCCGAAGCGCCCACCTCGGTGGCCTTCTTCAAGATGGCGTCAAAGGTCCCGATTGTGGTCATGACTTTCCAGTATTCAGATTCGCAGGTGACTAGAACTAGGGCTTTCCCTAGTCAAGATGCCCGTTCCAGCAGGTTCGATGGTTGGTAACGCAAAGGGCGGGCCGTTTGGCCCGCCCTTAGAGATTCCCGCCTCATGCAATGCGCGGCCGCGGCTTCTTCCGCTTGCGCCGCTGGGCGGCCGCCGCCTTGAGCCGCCGAGCGGTGCTCGGCTTCACGTGGTGGCGCCGCTGGCGCACTTCCTTCAGAATGCCCGACCGCTGCACCTTCCGACGAAACGCCTTGATGGCCTGCTCGATGCCGCCGTCTTCAGAAAGGGTCACCTCTATCATCACGTACCTCACAGTCGTCGTCTCACGTTCCCGAGGACACAAAAAGGGCCGGCTCGAACGCCAGCCCTTCGAGGTGTCGTCGGTGCTCCGCGCCCCGGTGGGCGCAGGAGTCGCGTAGGGAAGGTAACCGAGGGACCCGAGGCCGACAACTGAAGGGAGTGAGGAGGCAGCATCGGAGGGTTCCCGGCTCCCTCCTTACTCCTTACTCCTTACTCCT
>JABDII010000255.1 GCA_013003805.1 Gemmatimonadales bacterium | reverse complement strand
CTCTTGACCGATCCCAAGATCGACTCCGCCCTGGCCATCTTCGTGCCGCCACTCGGCATCAAGCAAGCAGATGTGGCCGAGGCCATCGCTGAGATTGGTACGAGGCATAAGGACAAGCCGGTACTGGGCGTGCTCATGGGGCGGGAAGGACTGCCCCAGGGAAAGGCGGAGCTCCACGAGGTCGGCATCCCCGCCTACATCTTCCCCGAGTCGGCAGCGCGTGCGTTGGCGACCCTGTGCCGGTACCGGGAATGGAGCGAGCGCCCGGCGCTCGAGACGCCAACCTACTCGGTTGATAGCACGCGAGCGCGCGGTATCATCGACCGGGCCGTCGCTGGCGGCCTCAACAAGCTGAGTGAGATCGACACGCTCGACCTCTTCGATGCCTACGGGATACCCGTGGCGCCCGCTCGGCTCGCCACCAGCCCCGACGACGCGGTGAAGATGGCAGAAGAACTCGGGTATCCGGTGGCGATGAAGATCGTCTCGCCGGAGATCATTCATAAGACCGACGTCGGAGGCGTCGTGCTCGGCTGCGACGAGGCTGACGAGGTCCGCGAAGCGTTTGGGCAAATCGTCGGCAACGTCGAGCAGCGAAACCCGGAGGCAACGATCACCGGCGTGTTAGTTCAGCGAATGGTGAAGGGAGGTCGCGAGACCATCGTCGGTGTGAACCGCGATGCGTCCTTTGGACCGATGATCATGTTCGGATTGGGCGGAGTACTGGTGGAGGCCGTTCGGGACGTGGTCTTCCGCATCGCTCCGCTGTCGCAGAACGACGCGCGAGACATGGTGCGGGGGCTCCGAGGGTTCCAGATCCTCGAGGGCATCCGCGGGCAGGGTCCCGCGGATCTCAGTGCGCTGGAGGAGATTCTGCTCCGCGTCTCACAGCTCGCAGCGGATAACAAGGAGATAAGCGAGCTCGACATCAATCCACTGCTGGCCTTCACGGATGGGGCGAAGGCGGTGGACGGGCGGGTGATGATCGCCATCCCGTAGTGGGGTGGCCCCGCTGGTGCGAGCCGGTCGGTAGGAGGTCAGCGTCCTCCGCGGCCCAGTGGGAAGTTGACCCCTGCCGCCAGTCGAAATGGGTTGTCGCCTTCGATTACGAACCAGCGGGCTTCCACGAACCAGCGAATCCGGGACCCCCGCAACCGGCCCGGCTCGAGTCCGGCCAGGAGATTGAGTCCGAGCTCCGTCGACGTCTCGGCCCCCGGTAGGCCGGGATCACGCACGAAGAAGCCGGCCCCTGCGCCGCCGTAGAGCGCTCCTCGTGGCGCGAGCGGGAAGGCGAAGTCGGCGTTCACCTGGAAGCTGGTCCCGTTTTCCACCAAGAAGAAATCCCCGCTCGGAATGAACTCGAGGATTGCTGTGAGCGGGAACCGAGCCTGAAGGCCGAGCGCCCAATCGTCGGCGTCGAAGTCGTATCCGGTTCGGATACCGATCTCGGCGGTCCGCTCGAGGGTATTCCGTGCACGGCCGCGGCGCGCCTGGGCCGAGGCCTGGGTCGAAATGAATACGGTGAGGCAGGCCAGCATGCCCCAGGCGGCGGCCCGCGCGTGTCTGCTCATGTTAAACGGCATCGGAAAGGCTCGAGAAGGTGAAGTTTCGCACGCGCATTGGGGGGATCAGGCTCCCACCGGTCCGGACCGGGCGGCCGAGTGCGTCCACGTTGTTCAGAATGGCTACCGGACTCTCGTTGAATCGGAAGTTCTTGATGGCGTGGCGGATTTCCCCGCCTTCGACCCAGAAGGTCCCGTCTCGGGTCAGTCCCGTATACAACAGCGTCTGAGGGTCGACGGTCCGAATGTACCAGGTCCGCGTCACGAGCACGCCTCGATCGGTGCCGCGAATGAGGTCCTGGAGTGAATCCGGTCCGCCCGACATGATGATGTTCGACGGCGGGACCGTAGCCACCACCCCCTGTTGTTGGGCCCAGAATCGGGAGTAGAACAGGGAGGTGACGACGCCGTTGTCGACCCAGGTAACCGGTGTGAGCGGCCGGCCGTCGGAGGCCCAGGCCGTCGTTGGAACCTCCGGGTTGGTGGGGTCGGAAGAGATCGTCACACCGTCGCCCAAGACGCGTTCCCCCAACTTGGTCCCGCCACCCGGCATCGACAGGAAGCTCCGCCCTTCGTCGGCCCGCCGGGCATCCATGTTGAACAGCATGTTGCGAATCAGTGGTGCCGACGCATCCGGTTCGAGGATCGCCGTATACTGCCCTGGCTCGAGTGCCACGGGATTCTGCGACGCGATGGCCTTCTGAAGAGCGATTTCCGACGCCGCGGCGACGTCGAGCTTCGACACGTCGTTGTAGCTCCGCCCGACCCACCCCGAGCCCGTTCCATCGGCCGTGCGGGCGGTTACCGAGAAGTTGACGCCGGTGCTCTTGGAGTAGGCGAAGAGCCGATTGGTGTTCATCAAGGCTCGGGTCGACGCGTTGTCCTGAAGGAACCCCGCGGCCGCGAGGCCACTCGATGTAGCGCCCGCAATCCCTGCCGCGGCGGCGCGGGCTCGAAATTCCGGGGTGATCGTGGCGGTGGCCTCGGCCCACGGTGAGGTCTCGAGATAGGTCTGGGGGCCGAGAAACGGCATGAACTCTGGGTTCTCGGGCGCGAGCCGTGCCAGCTCCTCGGCGCGGCGTACCACCCGTTCCAGGCTTTCGTCGTCGAATTCATTGATCGAGGCGGTGCCGGTTCGCTGGCCGAAGGTGGATACCACACTCAGCGTGGCGTTCGCTACGCGTCCGCTCGTCGTAACCGTGTTTCGCGCATAGCGGATGTTGCCGCCGTGCCGTCCCGTGAGCCGGGCCTCGCATGAGTCGGCCCGGGAGAACGCCAGCATCCGTTCGAGCAAGCGGCGCGCGTCGGTTTCGGAGAACAGCGTCATGGTCAGACCTTCCTTGCGGTGTTGAGCACGCTTACCCCATCGAAGCGTGCGGTCGATGTCCCGTGCGAGACGGCGCTCACTTGCCCGGGCTGACCCTTCCCGTCGAAGAACGACCCGCCCAGCCGATAATCACGCTGGTCGCAGATTTGGCTGCATGCGTTCCAGAACGCCTGGGTGTTGGACTGATAGGCCACGTCCTTGAGCATCCCGCTGATCTGGCCGTTGGTGATTTCGTAGAACAGCTGCCCGCCGAACTGGAAATTGTACCGCTGCTGGTCGATGGAATACGAGCCGCGGCCCAAGATGTAGATCCCCTTCTCGACACCGGCGATCATGTCACGCACAGCGAGCGGGTCCTTCCCAGGCTCGAGCGACACATTCGGCATTCGCTGGAACTGTATCGAGCTCCAGTTGTCGGCGTAGGAGCATCCCTGGCCCTCGGTTTCGCCCAGGATGTGTACCTGATCGCGCGTGGCTTGATAGTTGACCAGGATCCCGTCCCGAACGAGATCCCACTGTTTGGTCTGAACGCCTTCGTCATCGTAGCCGACGGCGGCAAGTGATGTCGGCTGGGTCTTGTCGGCAACGAAGTTCACGATGGGGCTGCCGTACCGGAAACTCTTGCTCTCCCACTTGTCCAACGTGGCGAAGCTGGTTCCGGCATAGTTGGCCTCGTAGCCGAGCACGCGATCCAGCTCGAGCGGATGCCCGACCGATTCGTGAATCGTGAGCCAGAGGTGGTTCGGATCGAGGACCAGGTCGTACGCGCCGGCCGTCACGGACTTGGCCGCGTGCTTCTCGCGGGCCTGTGTCGCGGCGCTGCGTGCGTCCTCGACCATGTCGTAGTACCTGCCATAGACGGTCGTGACGGGTCCGTCGATCTTGCCGGCGGCCCGCCCGGAGAGGTACTCGAAGCCCATGCCCATGGGCTCTCCCAAGGATGCACGGGTCGCGAACTTGCCCGATTCCGGGTCCACCACCGTGGCGGTAAATGCCGGACGGAGTCGGTGCACGTCTTGGTCGATGTACGACCCCTCGCTGGACGCGAAGTACTTCTGCTCGTTGACCAAATAGAGCGCCGAGTTGATGAAACTCGCGCCCGCGGTGAGCGCTGCGTTATTGGTTTCGAGCAAGAGGTCGACCTTCTGGCTGACCGGCACTTCGAAGCTGTTGATTTCGATCGGCGTGCGCCACGAGACCTCCCCGTATCCATGCTGGGGCGCGAGCGTGACCGGTTCCGTTTGGAGGACCGCGTTGGCCTTGGCCATCGCCACGGCCTCACGCGCGGTCGCGGCGATCCCGTCCTCGGTCACGTCGTTGGTGGCCGCAAAACCCCAGGTCCCGTTCGCGATGACGCGAATACCGGCACCAAAAGATTCCGAGCTGGTGATCCGCTGGATTTTGGTTTCCCGGGCGGCGAGCGATTCGTTCAGGTACCGGCCGATCCGAACGTCGGCGTAGCGCGCACCGGCGGATCGTGCAGCGTCGAGTGCGACATCGGCCAGGCGTTTCTTGTCCGCGGTGGGAATGGGGGTGAGCGCCCCGAACCAGTCGCCGACACCATTGCTCCAGGCGGGAATCGAGAGAGCGCCGACGGCGAAAGTACTGTGCTGCAGGAAGTCACGACGTTGCACGATGGGTCCCCGAGGTTTTGGGCTAGAGAAAGAACGTCGACGGGAGCGGAAAAAGCCAGGCCGGCCCCGGTGCTGACGCGAGGGTCAGCCTCCGAGGCCACCGCGGTTTGGTCTCACCAGGTAGTAGCGGAACGATGTCTTCACGCCCGCCAGGGAGCGGGTCGCGATGGCATGCCTCCAATCGTCCCAGGTGGTATTTCTCGTGAAGTCCGAGAAGTGACCCAATTCTCGGTACGTCGCTCCGAGCTCCAGCACTCGCTCGACGAACTTCTCTTCCTTGGACTCCATCAGAAAGACCACCACTTCAGACGCTTGCCCAAACAGCCGCTCCTGGATGTTCGCGGAGCGCACGCGGAGCACCGGTCGGCCAAGTCGCGTCGGGAGCAATCGCGGCCGTTTGGTCTCAAACTGTGCTACCGGGCGTTGTCCGACTGTCTCGCGGAGGCCAGCTGGCAGCTCGTAGATGCCGAACGAGGGATAAAGGCCCCCGATGAGCACGGTCAGATGGATCGCCACCGCAGCGGCTACAACTCGGGCTCCCACGCGTCTCCATGCCATGATGGCGAGCGTCATCGCAAGCATCAAGCTGATGATCGACCACACCACGCCCAAGCCAAACCACAGGCCCAGGAAGGCGAAGGGTAACGCGCTGAGACTCCCGATGGTGAGAGTCAGGCTGGTCAGGATCCCTGGAGCACGTCCTACCGCTCGTTCGAGCCATCCGGCGCCCAAAGCGCACATCGCAGGAAGGAGCGGGATGAGATATCGATCATACGTCTTGAAGAAGAGGAACGGGATAATGCCGAGCACGAGCCACAGGACCAGCCACCAATCAGTAGTAAACCAACTGGGGCGTCTCTTCCACGAGACCACGAACGACACCAAGGCGCCGATCAACACCAACGTCCAGGGGAAGATCAGACCCAGGGTTCCTACCAGGATCTGTGATGAAGGCGCAAAGCGTCCGACCGATCTCAATCCGATCGTCTCTTTGCTCGCCGTTGCGACGAAGGTCGGCCATCGTGCTGCCATGAGGAGTGGCCACCACATGCTCATCGCGAGGCACACCACCAACGCTGCGAGGACCTGACGCCAATGGGATCGGACGAAGTGCCATTTGTCGAATGCCACCAACGCCGCGAGGGCTGTGGTCCCAACCGTGAGGAACACGATCGGGCCCTTCGTCATGAACCCCAAGCCCAGGGCGAGCCCCGCGGCCAGAATCCACCCGACCCTCCCGGTCTTTCCCCATTTGAGCGCAAGCCAAATCGTCAATGTGGTGAAGAACGCGACCGGCATGTCGAGCAGGGCCATACGGCCATAGTAGGCCACGCCGAATGAGGCCAGGGCGAGCAGGCCCGCCAGAAGGCCATCGCTCTTCGACACTTCTCGGTGGATCAGCGAACAGCAGGCGGCAAAGCCTGACGCCAGGATGACGGGCCACAACCGGGCGCTCCAGAGGCTCACGCCCAAGAGCTTGTAGTTGCCGAGGATGAGCCAGTACACCAGCGGGGGTTTTCGAAGCGCGGGCCCTCCATCCACCCAAGGCGTCAACCAGCTGTCGCGTCCGAGCATCGCGAGAGGAATGCGAAAGCTGCGCCCGTGTTCGTCTACATGGGTCACGCCTCCCTCGGCCCAAATGCCGAGGCTGAGGAGGAGGATACCGAGAACGAACACGAAGAGCGGAATGGCGGACCGCCGCCACTCCGCTGAGTTCAGCCGCCCGACGTCAAGCACGGGGGCTGTCGTCCCGCTTGGCATGGTGAATGAAGTACAGATTTCGGGTGTACACCAAGAATCCGAACGATTGTCCCATGATGAAGACCGGGTCGACGCGGTAGATCGCGTAGGCCAAGAGTATCGCCGCGCCCCCGAGGCTGAAGTACCAGAAGGCAATCGGGATCACGCTCTGCTTCTTGCGCTCGCTGACGATCCATTGGACCAGAAACCGCATGAAGAACAGTGCCTGACCGAAGAACCCGACGGCGAGCCACGCCGTGCTGATGTCCGTCCTCATAGTTCTTCCTCGATAATGGGGTGCGTCGTCCTGCGTTGAAGCCACAGCACGCCCAGTAAGTCCACCACCCCCACAAACAAGCGATTCCGGACGCCGTACTTGGTGGTTCCGGCCGTACGAGGCCTGTGCCCGACCTCGACCGTGAGCACGCGGCCCCCGGAGCGCATCACTAGGGCGGGCAAGAAGCGATGCATGTGATCAAAGCGCGGAAGGGTGAGGATCCGGGCACGATGCATCAGCTTGAGCCCACACCCGGTATCGCTGATACCGTCCCGGAGCAGGCGGCCGCGAACGGCGTTGGCGACTCGTGAAGAGACCCGCTTGAGTAGGGTGTCCCTCCGTTTGCGGCGGATGCCGGTAACCAGCCAGAGCTCCTCCCGCTCCGGACTCGCATCCCTGGCTTCGAGGAGTCGGGGGAGATCGCGCGGATCGTTCTGCCCATCGGCGTCGAGCGTCGCGATCCAAGGAGCCTTCGCTCGACCGAAGCCGGTCCAGAGCGCCGCGCTCTGGCCCGATCGGGAGTGGTGACGCACGATGCGGAGTTGGGGAAGGCGCTCTCTCGTGGAACGAAGCACCTCGAGGGTTCCGTCAGTGCTCCCGTCGTCCACACAGAGCACCTCGTAGGTTGGGCCGCCAGCAAGTGCGGCGTTGAGCTCACCCAGGAGCGGGCCGAGGCATGCGGCTTCATTATAGGCCGGGATGACGATGGACAACTGTGGAGTGTGCTCCATCTACGTGGCCTCGGCACATATCGTGTGAGTAACTCGCGGGCCGGGATGCGTCGACGAGAACCCAGCCGGGAGCTGGCGGTGGAAGGACGCCGCAGCGCGGTCCGCGATAGCTAACCGCTCGGATTTTCCGCCGCAACCAAGAGTCGGATGCAAGGTGCCGGTTGGCCGGCGCCTTCGGTCGAACTTGCACATCCGCGCCATTCGACCAGATTCTGTGGACTCGCTGGTTTCACCTGGAGCCCACCGAATGTCCGTCACCACACATCGCTCTGTGCATGACCAGCTGGCCGAGCGGCTGGTCGAGGCGCGGGCCCGTACCCTCGAGCTGATTCGGCCGCTGACGTCGGATGATATCCGGATTCAGCACGACCCGCTCATGAGTCCGATCGTGTGGGACCTGGGCCACATCGCGCACTTCGAAGAGCTCTGGTTGACCAGGAACCTGGACGGCGAGATCAAGTTCGTCGAAATGCCGGGCCTGTTCAATCCCATGGAGCATCCCCGGAACGAGCGCGCGACCCTGGCGCTGCCCAGTCTTGCTCAGATCTTGCGACTCATGGCGGACATCCGTGGCAAAGTGCTCGAGCGACTCCCCAAGGTGGACCTTGCAGGGGGCAATCCGTTGCTACGTCACGGGTTTGTCTACCACATGGTGCTCCAACACGAGTACCAGCACAACGAGACGATATTGCAGGCGCTTCAGCTGAAACAGGGCGAGCCGTATCGCCCGGTCGAGCGGCGGCCTCTGCCCGAGCCAAGTGGGGCCTATGGGGGGATGGTCCGGGTCGATGGCGGTCAGGTTCCGGTCGGAACCAATGACCGGAGTGCCGCCTACGACAACGAGCGCCCCCAACATTTGGAGACGATTCGGCCGTATCGCATCGATCGTGTTCCCGTGAGCAACGCGGATTACATGGAATTCATCGAGGCCGGGGGCTATTCGCGGCGAGAGTTCTGGTCCCAGGCCGGATGGCGCTGGCTCCTCGATTCAGGGGTCTCCGCTCCGAAGTACTGGTTTCGCCAAGACGGAGAGTGGTGGACCCGGGTCATGGATGCGACTCAGCTCGTGGCGGGGAACAAACCGGTGTGCCATGTGTGTTACCACGAAGCGGAGGCCTACGCCCGCTGGGTGGGCAAGCGGCTCCCGACGGAGACGGAATGGGAAACCGCGGCGACCTGGAATCCGACGACCAGAGTCAAGTCGCGCTTCCCATGGGGCAACGCGCCGCCCACGCCCGACCGGGCCAACCTGGATCAGCTGGCGTTCGACACCGCGCCCCTGGGCGCGTTCCCGGACAACATTTCCCCCTTGGGCTGCTATGGCATGATCGGTGACGTGTGGGAGTGGACCAGCAGTGACTTCCGGGGCTACCCTGGATTCCGAGCGTTTCCCTATCCGGAGTACTCCGAGGAGTTCTTCGGATTGGAGTACAAGGTCTTGCGCGGTGGGTCGTGGGCAACCCGTCCCGGCGCCGTCCGGGGCACCTTCCGCAACTGGGACTATCCCATCCGCCGTCAGATTTTCAGTGGATTCCGCTGCGCCGCCGATGCCTAGAATCTCGGGTCCTGTACCATCGGCCGCCCCCTCGATGCTGGACGAGATCCGGGCGGGGCTTTCCCGTTCGCCGAAGGAGATCCCGCCCAAGTACTTCTACGATCATCGCGGCTCCGAACTATTCGAACGGATCACCGAACTCATCGAATACTATCCCACGCGCACGGAACGCGAGATTCTCGAGGCGTGGATACCCGACCGGATCCCGGGCCTCGACGTCCGAGCACTAGTCGAGTTGGGAGCGGGCAGCGGCGAGAAGACTCGCGTCATCCTCGATGCCATGCTCGCGGCCCACTCACCGATCGTCTACGTGCCGATCGACGTAAGCGCCGAGTTTCTCAAGGCCTCCGCCGCCCGCCTCCGAGTGGAATACCCCGGACTCAAGGTACTCCCCATCGTGGCGGACCTCGCCGACCCGCTCGTGCTCCCTCGCGAGCTTCCGGGGCCGCACCTCTTCGCCTTCCTCGGGAGCACGATCGGCAATTTCCGTCCGAAGAAGGCCGCGGCACTCCTCGGCCGGATTCGCGCCGCGATGAGTTCCGAGGATTTCTTCCTGCTCGGCGTTGACCTCCGGAAGGACGTCGCCGTACTGGAGGCCGCGTACAATGATGCGGAGGGGGTCACGGCCGAGTTCAATCGCAACGTGCTGCGCGTGCTGAATCGAACACTGGGCGCGGATTTCGATCTCGATGCGTTCCGGCACCGGGCTGTCTACCATACCGGCGCCCACCGCATCGAGATGTATCTGGATTCCACGCGGGAACAGAACGTGACGATCCCCGGCATCGGCGTCGTCCGCTTCCGGCGTGACGAGCCGCTTCGGACCGAGATCAGCTGCAAGTACGACCGTGAGAGCGTCGCCGCCCTCTGCTCGGCGGCCGGACTGCATCTGGCGGAGTGGAAAACCGATGCCAAGGAGTGGTTTGCCCTGGCCCTGGCAGAGAGTAGGCCATGACCACCCGGGCAGCCGATCCCCTTGCCGCCGATTTGACGCGGCGTGCCTTCCGCCCCCGCCGGCAGACACCCCTCCGAGGGATCGGAGCGGAGGTCGAGGTGATCCCCGTCCGCGCCGACTCCGGAGCGATGTGCCAATTCGAGAATGGATCCGGTTCGACCCTCGCATTCTTGCGTCAGTACGGCGCGGCCGAGGGCTGGGTCGAGACGCAGCACTCGAGTGGCGTCTGGATGTTCCGCCTGCCGGATGGAGGAACGTTGACACCGGAGCCCGGGGGTCAGCTGGAGTACAGTTCCCCCCGGTGCCGGTCGATCACGGAACTCATGCCCTGCATGCTGGATGCGGTCGAGCCGCTCACGCGTGCCGCGTCCGATGCCGGCATCGCGATGCTGTCGACCGGGATCGATCCCATCAACGACATCGCCCGGGTGCCGCTCCAGCTCTCCGCCCCGCGGTATCGGAAAATGACGGCGTATTTCGAGGCGCAGGGGCGGGCCGGAGTGCGGATGATGCGACAGACCGCCGCGATCCAAGTGAATCTCGATTTCTTGGAAGAGCCGATGCTCCGATGGTCGGTCCTGAACGCGTCCGCCCCCTATGTCACGGCCATCTTCGCGAATTCGCCCATTTACGCGGGATCTCCCACCGGCTGCCAGAGCTATCGAGCGGAGACCTGGCGGAATGCCGATCCCAGTCGGACCGGGCTCCTGGCGCGATCCGACGACCCCATCGGGGAGTACCTCGAGTTTGCCTTGAGCGCCCCGGCCATGCTGCTTCCGCCGGGAGACGACGGATATCGCCCGTTCAGGTGGTGGTGGTCGCACGGTGGGGTCAGCCTCGATGATTGGCGCTTGCATCTCACGACACTGTTCCCCGAGGTCCGGCCGCGCGGCTACCTCGAATCCCGTTCGGTCGATGCGCTGTCGCCCGAGTGGTATGCCGCGCCGATCTGTTTCCTCGCCGGGATCGTGTACGACCCCGAGAGCCTCCACGCCGCGGCCGACCTGCTGGGAGAGCCCGATCCGGGACTGCTCAAACGTGCTGGAGTCGATGGCCTGGCCGATCCCGATATCGGGGATGTGGCCCGCGGCCTGTTCGAGATTGCCCTTGAGGGGTGTGGCCGCTTCGGGCCGGATTTCGTCCCAGAGCGGGACGTTGAAACTGCGCGCGCCTTCTTCGACCAGTACACCAGGCAGGGTCGATCCCCGGCCGACGAGGCGCTCGACGAGCTGGCCCGGACGTTGCCCGCTCCCTGATCCGAAAGCCGTCGCACCCGACATCCACGCGGTCTCCCATGACGGTACCCGACGCCGTTCTCGCTCTTGCCGACGTCTCCAAACGCTATGACGGTCACGTCGCGCTCGATCAAGTCTCGATCGAGGTGACGAAAGGCGAGTGCCTCGCACTGATCGGTGAGAGCGGATCGGGGAAGACCACCCTGCTGCGCTGCTTCAACCGATTAACCACGCCGGACGCCGGAACCGTGGCGTTCGAAGGCGCCGATGTAGCCGGGCTCGATCCGATCGCGCTCCGCCGCCGGATCGGCTACGTGCCGCAAGAGGGCGGACTCCTGCCGCATTGGCGAGTGGGGCGGAACGTCGAATTGGTCCCGTGGCTTCAGGGACTCGACGATCGGCGCGTTCGGGCGCGGCATGCCCTGGACCTCGTGGGACTCGATCCGGGAACCTACGCAGAGCGTTGGCCTCGCGAGCTGTCCGGCGGACAGCGCCAACGGGTGGCCGTGGCGCGTGCGCTGGCGGCCGACCCCGAGGTCGTCCTCTTGGACGAACCGTTCGGCGCGTTGGACGCCATCACCCGAGCCGACCTTCAGGCGTCATTCGACAGCATGCGCCGCGAGCTAGGACTCACCTGTGTGTTGGTGACCCACGACTTGCACGAGGCGTTGGCCCTGGCCGATCGGGTCGCGGTGCTCCGAGGTGGCCGGGTGGAGCAGTCGGCGTCCGCCGACGAACTCCGCCGTGCGCCCGCCACCGAGTACGTCCGCACCCTGCTCCATCGGGCGAGGATCAGCGACGCATGAAGGCCCTCGCCGCCGGTTTGATGCTCCTTCTGGCCTTCCAATCACCGGCCCCGCCCGCCCCCCCGGCCGACCGGCCGGTGGTGGTGGCCTCGAAACCCTTCGGCGAGTCCTATCTCTTGGCCGAGATATTCGCCCAAGTTCTCGAAGCCAAGGGCTTCACCGTCGAGCGCCGGCGCGGCCTCGGCGCGACCGAAATCGCGTTTCAGGCCCTCCGAACCGGCGCCATCGACGTGTACCCGGAATACACCGGCACCGGACTCCTGGCCATCCTGGGCGAAGATCCGGCGTCCGATCCGCGATCGGTCTTTGCCTACGTCTCGCGTGAATTCCGCCGCCGCTTTGACGTGAGGTGGCTCCCTCCGCTGGGGTTCGAGAACACCTATGCGATCGCCGTGCGGAGCGAGGTGGCGGCGTCACGCGGCCTCACCACCTTGAGTGACCTCGCGCGCGAAGGGAGCGATTTCATCGCGGGGTTCACGCCGGATTTCATCGGCCGACCGGATGGGCTCCCGGGGTTGACCAGCGTCTACGGCTTCACCCCGGCGGACGTTCGCTCTCTGCTTCCGGCCATCAAGTATCAAGCGCTGGCCGCGGGCGAGGTAGACGTCATCGACGGGTATTCAACCGACGGGCTGATCGCGCGCTACGACCTGCGCGTGCTCGAGGACGACCGCGGTTTCTTCCCGCCCTACGAGGCCGCGGCACTGGTGAACGGTACATTTGCCGATGCGTATCCCGAAGCGGTCGCGGCGTTGACGGAGCTGAGCGGACGGTTCTCGGAAGGCCGGATGCGGGAGCTCAACCGGCGGATCGAAGTCGACAAGGACCCCATACCCGATGTCGCGCGGGATGCGGTGCGAAGCGTCGGCCTGCTCGGTGAGGATACCGGTGCCGCGTCCGACGGCGGTCCCACCCGCACGGGTCTCGCCCGGTATCTCTGGAACCAGCGTGCGACCCTGGTCTCCCTCACCCTCCGGCACATCTATCTGGTGGGGGTCTCACTCCTCGCGGCTGTCCTCGTCGCGGTGCCGCTCGGTCTCTTCCTCGAGCGCCGCCGCCGCAGCGCCGAGTCGGTGATTCGTGGCGCGGGGCTCTTGCAGACACTCCCGAGCATCGCACTCCTCGCGTTCATGATCCCGCTTCTGGGCATCGGAGTTTGGCCGGCTCTGACCGCGCTGTTTCTCTATTCGATCTTCCCGATCTTGCGGAACACGTTCACCGGGGTGCGCGAGGCCGAACCTGCCGCCGTCGAGGCCGGCACCG